>NZ_JAYRUC010000003.1:147859-250726 GCF_041919235.1 Pandoraea sp. | reverse complement strand
GGGGCCGCGCAGCCAAGGACTGGAAGACAGCAATGAACCAATTCGCTATCCTTTACGCGGATCGATTCGTTCGACCGTCCGTGTAATTCTCAACCCGCCTTGAACACGGAAATTCTGACACCCCCTCGCGACGTGATCTTCTACCAAATAAGCCCCCCCAACCGCCCCACCGATTCGGCCGATCCAAAGCCCCACCCCCGCTAGAGGAGTCATCGCCCCCAAAAAACCCCCAACTATGGCTCCCGCTGCGCCACCTATCGAACTACCGATAATCTTGAACAGCGCTTCACCGACTATGTTGGCATCGCCTTTGCCGAAACCAATGCCAATTTGGAGTGTATTCCCGAGATTTCCAACGAGCCATATCTTGGCACCCGGGATCTTTGCCGCGAGCTTCGCTTGAGTATCTGCATTCTTTAACGCATTAGCCAGCATGTCTTGCATCCCTTGGCTGAATGCCCCCATGCCGGAATCGAACACAACTTGGACAACACTTGTTTCCTGCCTACTTTCACTCATTATTGCCTCCAAATTCGCAAAAATTACCTCGACGAATCGCGCTTAAACCATGGAACTCCTTTGGAAAACAAAAACAACTCCACCAACTTTGAAAACCCAACCCCTAACACCATGAATAACAATAGGTATGGCAAAAATCCCAATAAAAAAAGACTCCCCCTTGAAAACCAAAAAAATGACATTCTTCCATGTTGGTACCCCACCCCCCAATGAGACCAAAGAATTGCATCAGTTATAAAACTTACAAATATGACGTAAATAATTCCCAATTTATAGCACCCATCCAACAATCCGTTCGAGCGATCTTTTATTAGCTTATTCACCGAAACAAAAACCAATACAGGAACCCAGATGACCAAACCCGAAAGCATAGTCGCGTGATAGAACTTCACAACTTGTGGAATTTCAGAT
This sequence comes from Pandoraea sp., assembly GCF_041919235.1. NCBI lineage: Bacteria > Pseudomonadati > Pseudomonadota > Betaproteobacteria > Burkholderiales > Burkholderiaceae > Pandoraea > Pandoraea sp. The sequence continues at coordinate 249,796 of NZ_JAYRUC010000003.1, read as the reverse complement.
TCAACAGGAACATCCAGCATTTTCGGCGCAACCTGTAAAACGAATTCAACCCATTGTCTTGCCACGTCATGCGTCAATATGTCATCTGGGACCAGCATGGATATGGCCGCCGACAAGCCTATCGGTCCACCCCAGAAAAAAACCGCAAAACACCAATCGCGAAACGTCAACTTTTTCTTCTTTACATCCTGCATATCCCCCTCCCAATACCCTCATCTTTCCCGGAAGCTCTCCGCGTTGTATTGCATCAACGGGCTCAAGAAATATTCAATCAACCTTCGCTTTCCCGTTTTAATCTCTGCCACCACCACCATCCCAGGTGCCAACCGCACCCGTCTCCCGTCAACATCGATCGTCGATCGCGACAACCTGATCTTTGTCGCATATATCAAGCCTCGTTTCTCATCCCGAATCGCGTCTTCAGAAATGCCGACCACCGTCGCAGGGATCGTCCCGTACTTGGTGTACTGAAACGTCTCCACCTTGACTTCCACACCTTGGCCGACATTGACGAACCCGATATCCTTGTTTTCCAGAAACGCTTCGACTTCCACCGGGTTGTCCTTCGGCACGATGGCCATCAGGGCCTGCGCTGGCGTCACCACGCCGCCGATCGTGTGCATCGCAAGCTGCTGAACCGTGCCATCCACGGGCGCCACCAAATGCATCAACTGTTCTCGCGTTTCAGCCTTGACCAGTTCGTTTTCCAAACCGGTCACTTTCTGCATCCCCTCGTTGAGCGCATCGAGATGGACACGGCGCGTCTCCGCCGTCAGCGCGCTACGTTGTCGCTCCGCTTCGCGCTTCGCCGCCGAGATCTCCCGCAGCCGGCCGCGTTGCGCGGCGAGGTCGGCCTCCTGTTCGATGCGAAACTGTTCCCTCTCCAGATAGCTGTGACGAGACACGAATTTCTTATCAGCCAACGCCTCGAAATCGCGCGCCCGTTGCTTGGCGATCGGCACTGTCTGTTCGAGCTTGCCCACCAGCGCGCGTGTCGATCGCGCCTCTTCCACACGGCGCGCTATTTCCGCATCGACTCGGGAAACGCGCGCTTCGTACTCGGAGTACTGTCCCGCCAGATGCCGCCGCGCCTCCAACACCTGAGGTGCCGGCGCGCCCTCCGGCGCGACCATCGCATCAAATCGTCCATCGTCCAGCGCCTTCAACATCGCCCTTGCCCGGGCGACCTGCAAACGCGCGACCAGCAGATCGTTAGCGACACGTCCCCGGTCAGCGCTTGCGCCGGTGGCATCCAGGTCGATGAGAACATCCCCTGCCCGGACAGCGTCGCCATCGCTCACGTGTATCGCTGAAACCATCGCCGTTTCCATCGGTTGAATCGTCTTGGTGCGATCGCTCGGAATGAGCCGGCCTTGCGCGGTCGCGACGACGTCGATTTTTCCGAACACCGCCCACAGCACGGCAAGCGCCGCCAACCCCATCAGCAGCCTCATCGTGACCCTGGGCAGTACGGGTGCCGGCTTTTCACGCAACGCCAGAGCCGCAGGCAAGAAGTCGGCCTCCTGCGGCAAGTAGCGCGCTGCGTCGTTCTCACGACGTTGTCGCCACGCTTCGCGAAACACATCCGCGTACCGTTGCAACAGGTCACCGAACGCCCGCCATTGATTTGTGTGGATCATCGTCAGCCCCGTTGCATGCCGTATAACTTCGTGTACATCCCGTCCGGCTTCTGCAAAAGCTCCGCGTGCGATCCCACTTCCGCAATCGTTCCCCGCTCCATCACCACGATTCGATTGGCACCACGCACCGCCGAGAGTCGATGCGCCACGATGAGCACCGTGCGCCCGTGACAAATGGCGCGCATGTTGTTCTGGATAACGCGCTCCGATTCGTAGTCAAGCGCACTGGTCGCTTCGTCAAAAATCAGAATGCGCGGGTTGGACATCAGCGCCCGAGCAATCGCGATGCGTTGTCGTTGCCCGCCGGAAAGTGTCGCGCCATGCTCGCCAACCAGCGTGTCGTAGCCATCCGGCAGCTCGGTAATGAACGCATGGGCGCCGGCCAGCTCTGCCACGCGCATCACCACGGACAGCGAAGCGCCTGGGTCGACAAGCGCAATGTTTTCGCGCACCGTGCCGTTGAACAACACGTTCTCCTGAAGCACGACGCCGACTTGGCGACGCAGCGAAGACGCGTCGATCAGCGCCAAATCGACACCGTCGACCAGCACTCGCCCGCTCTCTGGCACATGCAAACGCTGAATCAGTTTGGTGAGCGTGCTCTTGCCCGAGCCAGAGCGTCCGACCACCCCGATGACTTCTCCGGGCCGAATATCCAGGTCGATGGCCTTGATCACTTCCGGCGCGTCCGGACGATAACGAAACGTGGTGCGTTCGAAACGGATCGCACCGCGTATCGCAGGCAATACACTTTTGGCGCCCGAAATCTCGGTTCGGGTATTGAGAATGTCCCCGAGTCGCTGGACCGATATCCCCGTCTGCTGGAATTCCGTCCACATTTGCGCCAACCGCATGACCGGCGTTGCGACGTGTCCCGCTAACATGTTGAAAGCTATCAATTGCCCAACCGTCATATCGGCGTCGATGACCAACCTGGCGCCGACATACATGGTGGCAACAGTGACGATCTTGCTCACCAGCGACACGCCGCCATTCGCGAACGTACCCACCATCGCCGTCCGGAAGCTCGACGCGACGTAGGCGGCAAGTTGCTGGTCCCATTTCCGCATCCATTGCGGTTCGACCGCCAACGCTTTTACCGTGTGGATACCGCTTATCGTCTCCACCAGAAACGCCTGGTTCTCCGCGCCACGGTTGAACTTCTCGTTCAATCGGGCGCGCAGTATCGGCGTAAAGGCCAGCGTCAGCGCAACGTAGCAAGGCAAGGAGCCGATGACGATCCACGTCAGCGTCGTGCTGTAATGGAACATGACTGCGAGAAAGGCCACGGAAAAGAGCAGATCAAGGACCAACGTGATCGCATTGCCCGTCAAGAACGCCCTGATGTTCTCCAACTCACGCACACGCGCCACCGAATCGCCAACCCGTCGTGCCTGAAAATAGGCAAGGGGAAGATTCAACAGGTGGCGAAACAGACGCGCGCCAAGTTCGACGTCAATTCGACTGGTGGTGTGTGAAAAGACAAAACTGCGAAGTGCGGTGAGCACAACCTCGAAAACGACAACCGCGAGCAAGCCCGTGGCAATCACGTCGAGCGTGCTCAATCCGCGGTGGACAAGCACCTTGTCCATGACAACCTGGAAGAACAGCGGGGTCACGAGCGCAAATAACTGCAACACAAATGACACCAGCACGACTTCAGCCAGCAACCGCCGGTACTTCACGATGGCGGGAATGAACCATGCAAAGTCAAATTTCGCCATTTCGCCCGCGAGCGATGCCCGCGATGCGAAGAGAATCAGCTCGCCCGTTGCACGTTCGGAGAATTCTGCAAGCGTCAGCGTTTGCGGACGATTCTCGTTCGGATCCTGAATCAGCACGCTGACGCCGTCGCAGCGTGCCACGATGAAATACCGGCCATCATGTGCCGCAGCCATCGCCGGCAATGGCGTTCGTGCCAGCCGCTCCGGCCGGGGTTTGGCCACTTTGGCCTTGAGCCCGAGGGATTTGGCCGCCAGAAGAATCCCGTCCTGCGCCAGGGGTTTTCCGTCAACGCAGAACTGATGCGTGAGCTGCGCCGCGTCGATGGAGAGTGCGTGAAATCGGGCAATCAGGATCAACGATGCAAGGCCTGAGTCCAGCGATGCGTGAGGTTCGGGATCCGGGGCTTCGACAGCCGCCTGTTGCGTTGATGGTGACGTCGACATGACGGTTTTGATATTCCGGAACGGGGCTAAGTACCTCTTCAACCCGACGTAGCGGAACTATTCGGGGACTGTGCGAAACAGTCCACGACGTTATCGAATATCAGCGAACGCTTAAATGGGCGGAATCCGAGAAAATTTGGGACGCGGCCTCTTTCCCAAGCTTTCCGGCCGACTTTCGACACACGCCCCTCCCTTTGCCCCCGCCGTCTCCGCTGTCATGTCCGAAAATGACTAGCGCCTCATACGCCTCGCGCGTAGAGTGACGTTCGCAGTCTCTGCCCCCTCGCCCCCCAGACCACCGGCGCCCCCATGCCCATGACGCTCGACCCCGAAGTCTGCTACAAAGCTGTCTCCGCCCGCGACCGTCGCTTCGACGGCTGGTTCTTCGTCGGCGTATCGTCCACTGGCGTCTACTGCCGTCCGGTCTGCAACGTGCGCACGCCGCGCTTCGAGAACTGCACGTTCTACGGTACCGCCGCCGCCGCTGAAAAGGCCGGCTTTCGTCCCTGCCTGAAATGCCGCCCGGAACTCGCCCCAGGCGCGGCGCGTTTCGACGCGACACGCGAACTCGCCGACGCGGCCGCCGCCATGATCGACGAAGGCTTCCTGAATCGCGCCGACCTGCCCGCGCTGGCAGCGCGTATCGGCATCACCGAGCGGCACCTGCGCCGCATCTTCGCCGACGAATTCGGCGTCTCACCCGTGGAGTACGCGCAGACGCAACGGCTGCTCCTCGCCAAGCGTCTGCTCACCGACACAGCCCTGCCCGTGACGGAAGTCGCCCTCGCGGCAGGCTTCGGCAGCGTGCGGCGTTTCAATGGCCTGTTCAAATCGCGGTACGGCTTCGCACCAGGGCGTCTGCGTCAAAACGCACGTCAGTTGGCGATTCCCGATGGCGACCTCGTCTTCCAGGTCGCCTACCGGCCGCCGTTTGCCTGGGATGCGCTGCTCGACTTTCTCGGCGAGCGCGCCATCGAAGGCGTGGAGCGCCGCGACGGCGACACCTACACACGCACTCTACGTATAGAGCGCGAAGACGGGCAATCGTTGGTCGGTTGGTGTCGCATCGCCCCGCTGCCCGATCGTCACGCGCTTCAGGTGACGCTTCCGCCTGCGCTGGCCGGCAGCGTGCCGCAGGTGCTGGGCAAGCTGCGCCATTTGTTCGATCTCGGCGCGCGCCCGGATGTGATCGACGCACACCTCGGCGCCCTGGCTTGCGCCACCCCCGGTCTGCGGGTGCCAGGCGCCGTCGATGGCTTCGAGATCGCCGTGCGCGCCGTCGTCGGCCAGCAAATCACGGTCAAGGGCGCTCGACGCTTGCTTGGACGCCTCGCGCAACGCTTCGGTGCGCCGCTACCCTGCGCCATACACGGCCTGACACATACCTTCCCAAGCGCCGCACAAATGCTTGCCGTGCCGGCCGACTCGCTCGGCGAAGCCGGTATCATTCGAAGCCGCATTGCCGCCATTCACGGCGTGGCGCAGGCAATTGTCGATGGCCGGCTGCGGCTCGATCCTCTGGCACCGCTTGAAGCGACGATCGCCTCGTTGCTCGCGATCAAGGGGATCGGTCCATGGACGGCGCAGTACATCGCGATGCGCGCCCTTGGCTCGCCCGATGCCATGCCGGTCGACGATCTGGTGCTGCGTCAGGCGCTCGGCGTCGCCGACGGACGCGCCGTCGCCGCTCGCGCCGCACAGTGGGCTCCCTGGCGAGCCTACGCCGCGCTGCACCTCTGGCGCGCGGCCGCGCAAGGACCGGCGGGCCAACCGATCGAAATTTTGCTGGAGATCTGAGCATGCCCGATACGATTCGAATGACGCCAATGACCCGAATGACCTGTGTGATGCGCTACGAGACGTTTTACGACAGCCCGCTGGGCCGGATGCTGCTCGTCGCCAACGGCGAAGCGTTGACCGGCGTCTATTTCTCGCTCCAGAAGTACTTCCCGCAAAACGGCGACGTACGCCTCGACGGCGACGGTGTCTCGGTGCTCGATGCGGCAAAGCAGCAACTCGACGAGTATTTCCATGGCGGGCGTCGCCAGTTCGAACTGGACTTGGCCCCGGAAGGCACGCCCTTCCAGCAACGTGTCTGGGAAGCCCTGTGCCGCATTCCCTTCGGCGAGACCCGCAGCTACGGCGACCTCGCCCACGCGCTGGGCGACGCGAACAAGTCGCGCGCCGTCGGCGCCGCCAACGGGCGAAATCCGATAACGATCATCGTGCCTTGCCACCGCGTGATTGGCGCAGACGGCACCCTCACCGGTTACGCCAGTGGACTCGAGCGCAAGCTGGCGCTGCTCTCGCTCGAAGGCGCGGCGCTCGCGCCGGTCACGGGCGCGGGCACGGCGGCGACACGTCGTTCGCGACTGTCTTCGCCCGCCAATCTCGCCTTCGATTTCTGACGGCATCCGGGGGCTGGCGTGAGGGCCGCCCCCCCGTCGAGGCTCAGAAACGACGCGATTGGTGAGTGCGTCCCATCAATCGCGTTCACGCATGCCGTACAATCGTGAGTTCATGTATTTCTGCTTTACTCGACTATGCGCTCACGCACTGCCAAACGACTGACTCCCGACGCTGAAAAGCTGGTCGGCCACGCGCTCGCGCTCGCTGCCTCGGGTAGTCGCATCGAAGACCGCTTCTGGGAAGCCCAGCTCGACACGCTGCTCACGCGCGTGCTGCGCACCGGCAATCAACCGGCCATCGACGCCGCACTCGATCACCTGCAGGCCAACCACAGCGAGGCCTATGGCGCGCTCGCCGATCTGATCGAGTCGCAAAGCGAATCCGCCGAACCGGAAGCCGAAGGTCAGGTGTGGGACGGTCTGCTCGTCGCCATCCCCATTCTCGCCTGGACCCGTTACGCGATCCCGTCCGGGCCGGTCAAGGCCGACGCCCTCATGCCCGTTCGCGCGCATCTGCATGCGCACGTGCTGGCCGAATGCGCGCGCGTGGCCATTTCCCCCTATCTCTACAGCATCGACCAACTGCCGCGCACCCATTGCGAATCGTGGAAGGTCACCCAGCAACTCGTGCGTGCGGCGGTCGACAGCACCGAGGTAAAGCAGCCGGCGAACGACCTGCCGGAAACAGCCCCGATCCTCGCCGATCCGCGCTTTTTGCTTGCTGCCGTCACCGTCCCCAAAGGGGCGCCGATGTTCCGCTGGCAGGAGGACGGCGCGCGCCACGCAGAACGCGGCCAATGCCAGGAAGCCTGGTCGACCCAGGGCGGACCGAATCTGAATGCGCTCTTGCCGGGTTGCGAAATCGAATGCCTGCTGCCTGATGCCTATTATGCGAGCTGCCGCGAGGCGGACGAGCGCATCCGCCCGCACACGATCCGCACTGCGCTGCGCTATCTCGAAGACGTGCTCACCCTTACCCCGCTCGAACTGCGCGCGGTCGTGGGCGGCTTCGGTGAGCAGAATATCGACGAATACCGCATCGGCTTTACGCAGCGCGGCAGCAACGATGTCATCTATGGTGTCGTATGGCCGCTGTACGGTCGCGAGAACGGCGAAGTCGAAGGCGGTGCGCTCGACGAAGTCACCGATCTGCTCAAGGCTTGCGGTGTGACCGAGATTCGCAAGCATCCGGGGCGTTTCGATCCGGAGTATTGCGACGACTGCGGCGTGCCGCTGTATCCGGACCCGGTGGGCGAAGTCGTCCATGCGGAAATGCCGGAGGACGCCGAGCCAAGCCGTCCGCATTTCCACTGACCGATGTCGCGCCGATCCGGCGCAATATGGCGTAATACTGCGCAATACGGCACCCTACCGATGGCCGGGCGTTAATCAACGCTCGGCCATTTCTTTTTTTGTGGTGGCTGCGGCGTGCTCTGCCGATCAACGCAATGGCGGCGGTGAAGGCGTTGACGTTGAAGTTGACGGCAACGAAGGCGATGCCGGCGGCAACGTCACGACGCATCGATGCAGCCCGTGCCCCGAGGCCAGATATTTGCGCTCGAACGGCGTGATGGGCGCAGCGTTCGCGTCAGGCGACCACGCCTGCACGACCGGACGCACACCGCTGAGCCATTCGATGGCCAAGGCCAATTCCTCGATGTAAATGTCCCAGTTGCTGCGGCATTCCAGCACCCCACCGAGCGCGACCACCGTGGGAAACACCGCGTGAGCGTGCCAGCGTCGTGCAAGCTGACCGACCTTTGGCCACGGATTCGGATAAAGAATGTAGTGGCGTGCCGGACGGATACCGGCATCGAACAGTTGCCGCCAGAAATCGACCAGATCGGCGCGTACCCACACGAAATTCTCGGGCCACTCGCCCTCCCACCAATCTTTACCGCGCACGATGCGGCTCTCCGATTGATCGATACCGATGACGAAGTGATCGGGAAATTGCGCCGCCAGCCGCAACGTGCTTTCACCGACACCGCACCCCGCGTCGATAATCAGCGGTGCGGCCCCGGCATTGCGCCACGCGGCGATCGCTGCCTCGAAGGCGGCCGCGCTGTAGGCGGCGAGCGGCTTGCGAAACACAGCGTTGCGATGGCGATTGACGAGATCCGCCAGTTTGTCGTGCGGACCGGTTTGAGCACTGGCGACAGTGCGTGAATTAGCGAACATGCCGAATAGAGATAAACGCGGGGTCGACGGCGCGTCGAAGCGCGATCAGGCCCGCATTGTAGCGCGCGGTAACTTTTTCGGCCGGCGCTGTTACGTCTGAGGGCTTACCCGGCGGGCGTCAGCGCCTTTTTTTCGGTTAAGATGGGAGCCGCTTTGCCGCTGTCTTTCAAAAAGCGGCGATGCCTCCTCGCGAGCGGCGCGTCCAAGAGACCCACACGATGGGTTGTCGCATGCCCGCATTGCTCTGCAATGCCCCCGAGAATACGTCAAGCAATGTCGAATCGATTTTTTCAACGCGCAGCAAGCGCCGTGATGCGAGCCGTGCGCCAAGTCGCCGCTACCGCATCCATCGCGTCTGTCGCTGCGCCACTGTGTCTGTCGGCCGGTATGGTTTTTACAGCCCCCGCTCAGGCATTCACGCTCGAACAGCATCGCGCGCTGGTCGAGCAATACGTCAACACCCGTCATGCCGATCCGCTCGTGGCCGACTGCGCTGCGCATGCCAGTTTCGTCGTCGCCACGCTGCCCGGGTACGAAAGCGTCGAGTACGCGGAGCATGCGCTCGATGCGGAGCACGCCAAGGTCTTGCCGTGGTCCGGTCCGTTCGACGACCGCAAGCAGCGCGTTGACGTCACCCAGATGGTCGAACTCGACGGCATCGGCAAACGTACAACCGGCCAGACGGACAACATCCATATCCGCTGCGGCTACGCCGACGGCCGCATGATGGGCTTCAACTACACGTCGCCACTTCCGCAGGTCGAACAACCGGTCAAGCAGGTCAAGCAGGTCAAACGGGCCAAGCGCAGCAGTGCGCATGGCAAGGTGTCGCACGCGAGCGCGAGGTCGGCCAAGCGTGGCACCACGACCAAGTCGTCGCACGGCAAGGCATCGCATGGCAAAGCGCCGGTGAAAGCGTCGTCGTCGAAATCGGGCACCGCCAAGAAGCACACGACGGCGAAGAAAAAGTAGCACTGACCGTTCAGGCGCGTTCAGGCGCGTTCAGGGTCGATCAGGCATCGTGATGCAGCACGACGCATTGCGCGTCGTGCTTCGCTACGTCATCTCAGACTTGACCCTGCTGAGGTTCGCTCACGCGTGATCCGCCTGCATCTGGGCCCAGATCGCGGCCAGCATCGACGCCCCCAACGCGGCACTTCGTGCGCCGCTCCAGCCGACTTGCGCATCGGGGCGATTCGCATTGTCCTTGAACGGCATCTCGAGCGTGAGCGACAGACAGCCGAAGCGATGGGCGACCCACTTCGACGCAAGCTTGAGCGACTCCGGCCCGTGCTTGCCCGGCGGATAGCCGAACTTGTCCTGGAAGTCGAGGCTGGCCGCCTTCAAACGCGCGCCGAACGCCTTTTCGCGCGCGAGCATCGCTTCGGTCGCCCATTCGACGCCATCGTTCCCGGCGAGAAAAACATAGGGCAGCGCTTCGTCGCCGTGAATATCGAAGAACATGTCGCATCCGAGCGTCTCGATCGCCGAGCGTACGTGGTACACCTCGGGGCTGCGCAACGGGTCGGGCGCGAGCCACTCACGATTGAGGTTCGCGCCTGCCGCGTTCGTGCGCAGATTGCCGCGCGCCGACCCATCCGGATTCATGTTCGGCACGATGTGCAGCACCGCTTCGTCGAGCACCGCCGCGGCAAGGGGATCGCCCGCCCAGTCTCCCGCGCCGAGCAGTCGGCGCAGCAGCCCCTCCACGAACCACTCCGCCATCGTCTCGCCGGGATGCTGACGCGCAATCACCCAGATGTTGCGCTTGCCCGCGCGAGGCTCACCCACGGTGAGCAAGGTCATGTCGCGCCCGTCGACGGTCCGCCCGAGTGAGCGCGAGCCCACCCGCGACGAGTTCTGCGCGGTGCCGAGCAGCGCCAGATGCCGCTCCTCCGGATAGGGCTCGAAGTAGGCCAGATACACGCTGTCGTGCGCCGGCGTGAACGACACCGTCATGACCTGCGCGTCGTATGAAGTCGGTACACGGAACCAGCTCACGCGATCGTACGACGCCACTGCCCGGTAGTTCTCCCAGCCACGCGGATACGACGTCTGCCCCGCATTGTCGAACACGATACGGCATGGTGCCCCACCCACACCCTGCACGCGGAAGTGGAACCACTGCGCAAACTCGGCGGCGCAATCCTGCGCAATGCGCACGTGAATATCGTCGGCGCGCTCGGCGCTCACCACGTGGATGGCCCCACTATCGAACATGCTGCTGATGTGCACCGTCATGATTTGTCTCGCTGGCGGAAATGGACACGCCCCGGGCGATCGACCGGGGCCGAAGCTTTGCCGACGTCAGGCCACACGACGGCGGAACACCCAGAGCGAATCGTTCGACACGCTGTCGTCGAATGCGTAGCCTTCGCTGTCGAAGGCCTTGAGCTGCTGCACGTCGGTCACGCCGCGCTCGATCGCGTAACGCGCCATCAGACCGCGCGCACGCTTGGCGTAAAAGCTGATGATCTTGTACTTGCCGCTCTTCCAGTCTTCGAATACCGGCGTAATCACGGGCGCGGCCACCAGACGCCGCTTGATCACCTTGAAATACTCCTCGGACGCCAGATTCACGAGCACGCGACGTGCCTCGCCGTGCTCCGCGAGCGACGCGTTGATCGTCTGCGTCACACGTTCGCCCCAGAAGGCATACAGATCGCGCCCACGCTTGTTGGCAAAGCGCGTACCCATTTCCAGGCGATACGGCTGCAGCAGATCGAGCGGACGCAGCACGCCGTACAGGCCGGACAGAATGCGCAGATGCCGCTGCGCGAAGTCGAGCTGCGTGGCGTTCAGCGTGCGGGCAGCGAGCCCTTCGTACACATCGCCATTGAACGCAAGCACCGCTTGCTTGGCATTGCGCGTATCGAAACGCGGCGTCCAGTCGGCGTAGCGGGTCACGTTGAGCGCGGCGAGTTGATCGGAAATGCTCATGAGCGAGCCCACCTGTGCCGGGCTCAGTTCGCGCAGGCCGTCGATCAGTTCGGCAGCGTCGTCGACGAACTGTGGCACGGTGTGCGTGCTCACGTGCGGCGGCGTTTCATAATCGAGCGATTTGGCCGGCGAGAGAACAATTATCATATCGGGTGCAGCGTTCCTGCGAAAACGAAAAACCCACATTCTATCCAATGCGTCAAAACGCTGTCGCCACGCCCGCCGAACGGGCCTTCGCCGAACATCTCGATACGCTTGCCATGCCGCCGCGCGTGGTACTCGACACCAATGTCTGGATCGACCTGCTCGTCTTCGACGATCCCGTCGCGCGTCCGGTGCGCGACGCCCTCGTCGAGCGCCGCCTCACGGCCCTCATCGCGCCACGCTGCCGCGACGAACTCGCCGTGGTGCTCACCTACCCGCAATTTGCGTCGCGCGAGATCGACAGGGACGTCGCGCTCGCCTGGGTCGACGCGCACACGCACCGTATCGTCGTGCCGGAAGACGCCGCGCCAGGCACACCACTGCCGTTGTGCCGCGACCGCGACGATCAAAAATTCCTCGAAGCCGCGCGCGACGGTCACGCGCACTGGCTCGTCAGCAAAGACAAAGACGTACTCAAGCTGCGAAGCCGGGTGGCGCGACAGTTCGGGTTTCGTATCGTGACGGCGAGCGCCTTCACGTCGCTGCTGGTCCCGGGCGGGTGATCGCCGAGCGTCGCGCTGGATTGGGCGCGGACTGGCTGCGGTAAATCCGAAAACCAGGGAAAGCCGCAGTCGGACGCCCGCATGCCTGGCGCGGCGGCGTTAGAATGGCCCCCTGATCAATGCATCGTCGACCGCCCACATGAACGCGCCTCACACCGCCTCTACCGTCCCCGCCGCACAGTGGGTCGCCCCGCCGCTCGCCTCGCGTCTGCCGAACGTCGGCACCACCATCTTCACTGTGATGTCGGCGCTCGCCGCCGAGAAGCAGGCGGTGAACCTCGGTCAGGGCTTCCCCGATTTCGCGTGCGATCCGAAGATCGTTGACGCGGTCGCACGCGCCATGCGCGAAGACCATAACCAGTACCCGCCAATGGCGGGCGTCCCGGCGCTGCGTCAGGCCATTGCCGACAAGATCGGCAAGCGCTACGGGCAGCACTACGACTGGAACACGGAAATCACCGTGACCGCCGGTGCCACGCAGGCACTGCTCACCGCCATTCTCGCGACCGTGCATCCGGGCGACGAGGTGATCGTGTTCGAGCCAACGTACGATAGTTACGTTCCATCGATCGAGCTGGCCGGCGGCAAGCCGGTGTTCATCACGCTCGAAGCCCCCGAGTTCCGCATTCCGTTCGACAAGTTGGCGGCGGCGATCACACCGCGCACGCGTCTGATCCTGTTCAACACCCCGCACAATCCTAGCGGCACGGTGTGGCATGAGCACGAACTCACGAAGTTGGCCGAGATCGTGGCGGGCACCGACATTCTGCTGATCTCGGACGAGGTCTATGAACACATGGTGTACGACGGCAAGCGTCACGAGAGCGTGGCGCGGCACCCCGAGCTCGCGCGCCGCAGCTTCATCGTGTCGAGCTTCGGCAAGACGTATCACGTGACGGGCTGGAAGGTGGGCTACGTTGCGGCACCGGCGTCGCTCTCGGCGGAATTCCGCAAGGTGCATCAATTCAACGTGTTCACCGTCAACACACCGATGCAGGTCGGGCTGGCGGATTACTTGCGCGACCCTGCGCCGTACCTGGAACTGTCGAACTTCTATCAGAAGAAGCGCGACCTGTTCCGCGAGGGCCTCGCGGGCACGCGCTTCAAGCTGCTGCCCTGCGAAGGGACCTACTTCCAGTGCGTGGATTACAGCGCGATCAGCGACATGAGCGAAGCCGACTTCGCACTTTGGCTGACCGGCGAAATCGGCGTGGCGGCCATTCCCGTCTCGGCGTTCTATCACGAGCCGCATGAATCGGGCGTGGTGCGTTTCTGCTTCGCCAAGAAAGACGACACCCTGCGCGAGGCGCTGACACGACTCGCCAAGATCTGACACCGGCACAGGTCCCCAGACGGCAAACGGGCCGCAAAATCCGAAGACATTGCAGCCCGTTCGTTTTGACACAGCGAGTCATGCCAGGCGCGCCCCCCGGACTCGCCTGTCCAGATGTGATTGCCTGCTGATCGGTCAGGCGAATTCCGGCGGCACGTCTTACCCGCGAATCGCACCGGCTTGCTCCGCCGAATTGCTCCGCCGACTTATCTCGGTGGCTGAACTCAGAGGCTGAACTCAGAGGCTGAACTCAGTGGCTAATTTCAGTGGCTTAACTCAGTGGCTAATCTCAGCGGCTTAACTCAGCGGCTTAACTCAGCGGCAAATCTCAGCGACTTAGCTCACCGGCGGCGCCTGCCGGCCTATTCCGCCGATTCCACCGATTCCACCGATTCCGCCTATTCCGCCTGCTTCGACTGCCGCGCCTGCTGATAAGCCTTTTGCTCGGCACGCATGCGCTGAAACGATTCCCGCTCGGCAAGCCGCTTGCCATACGCCTTCCAGTCGATGTCAGCGGCTTGCAGAAAGTCCTCGCCGTAGACGGCTTGCGTGGCCATGCCAAGGATCGGCAAATGGATGCCGGCGGCCACGTCGGCCATCGAGAACGTATCGCCCGCCACGTAAGGCGCAAACTTCGCGAGCCGCTTGAACGCCACAATGTTCCGGCGCAGCAGCTTCTCCGTGCGACCACGCGTGCCATCCGACACCGTCGCGCCGAAGAACGCCTGCCCGTATACCTCGCGCACGACCAACTCGAGATGAAGCTCCACCATCGTGATCAATTCGCGTTCCTTCGCCTGCCGCCACGGATCTGTCGAGAACAGCGCGGGCGACGGATGCGTCGCCTCGAGAAAGTCGCATATCACCTGCGACTCGGACAGAAATCCGTTCTCCGTCTCCAGGTAGGGCACCTTACCGAGCGGCGAACATTGCAACATCGACTCGTCCTGACAAGGAATCGACTCGGACTCGTCGAAGGACAATCCCTTCTCGTACAGTACAACCTTGACCTTGTTGTAATAGTTGCTGATGGGAAAACCGTACAACTTCAACATGATGTCTCCGATGCGGCAGGGCCGGCGCCTCATGGGTCGTCGAGGCGCGGCGGTCCACGCGCAGTGTCATGATGCGTCTTTGGTGCGCTGCCGTTAGCGACGGCAGCACCTCTTTTTTGGCTACAGGCCGCGTGACGGCTGCGGCACCGTGCTCGATCGACACGTTCACGGTGCACGCGCGCGACGCACGACGTGCGACCGATGTGTCATGCGCCGCCGAAGCGACCGGCGGCACCCCGCAGTGTACCGGCATCGCACGATGGTTCGTCAAACGCGCGCGCCGGAAAACGTCCCGAAATCCGACAGCCCAACCGGCGGTGCGCCAGGCGTCCTCACGTTCGCCGCCGACCGCCCAGCGGAACAGGCGCTGGCAGCCGCAGCGAGATCGGCGACAATAGCGGCAACGCAGCTCGGGCATCCGTTTGCATCGTCTGGCGACGCGTCAGGAAATTCATTTCCCGACCGACCGGTCGGACGATAGAATGATGCAGCGCGAGCGCACTCGCGCTGTGTGCGCCGACAGAACGACACCGATCGACGACAATCGACCCCCATTTCGAGACACTCCGAATGACTGCATCCTCCTCCCCGGCATCCGCGCGCTCCCCCGGCAATTCCATCGATGTTCTGGGCATCGTCGGCGCGGGCGCCATGGGCCGTGGCATCGCCCAGATCGCCGCGCAGGCGGGCCTGCGTGTGATGCTGTACGACACCGATGCCAGCGCCGTGCAGACCGCGCTGGACACCCTGCGCGATACGCTCGAAAAACTTGCCGCGAAGGGCAAGATCGACGCGTCGAGCGTCGAGGCGACGATGGGCCGTCTGCACGCGTGCAACGTCCTCGAAGATTTGGCCGATTGCCAACTCGTGGTCGAAGCCATCATCGAGAAGCTCGAGATCAAGCGTGATCTGTTCCGCTCGCTCGAAAGTATCGTCGCAACCGATGCGATCCTCGCATCGAACACGTCGTCGCTGTCGATCACGGCCATTGCTGCGGCGTGCGAGCGTCCTGAGCGCGTAGCCGGCTATCACTTCTTCAACCCGGTGCCGCTCATGAAGGTGGTCGAGGTCATCGACGGCCTGCGTACCGCCCCCGAGGTCGGCGACGCCCTGCTCGCACTGGGTCGGCGCATGGGGCACACGGCCGTGCGTTGCAAAGACATGCCGGGCTTCATCGTCAATCACGCCGGACGCGGCATGAACACCGAAGGCCTGCGCGTGGCGAGCGAAGGCGTGGCGAGCTTTGCCGATATCGACCGCATTCTGCGCGAGCAGGCAGGTTTCCGTCTCGGCACGTTCGAACTGCTCGACCTCACCGCGCTCGACGTCTCGCATCCGGTAATGGAGTCGATCTACCACCAGTTCTACGAAGAAGCGCGCTTCCGCCCGTCGCCGATCACTGCCGTGCGCTTTGCCGGCGGACTTCTCGGACGCAAGGTTGGCGAGGGCTTCTATCGCTATGTCGACGGCAAGCAGCAGGTGCCGCCCGAGACACCGGCGCCCGACACGCTGCCCGCCAGCGTCTGGGTGAGCCGTGCCGATATGCGCGGCTTCGCAGCCGTGGTCGAACTGCTCGGCCCGACGGGCGTGCCCATCGAGGGCGGCGACAAACCGTCCGAGACGGCGCTCATCGTGGTCACCCCACTCGGTCTCGACGCCACGACCTGTGCTGTCGAACAGGGCCTCGACGCCGCACGCACGGTGGCCATCGATACGCTGCTGCCGCTCGCAGGCGCGAAGCGCCACACGTTGATGACCACGCCGGTGACCACACCCGACGCGCGCAATGCCGCGCACGCCCTGTTCGCGCACGGCGGCACGCCGGTGACGGTGATCCGTGACTCGGCGGGCTTTGTCGCCCAGCGCGTGATCGCCACCATCGTGAACATTGGCGCGGACATCGCACAACAACGCATCGCCACGCCGGGCGACATCGATCGCGCCGTGACGCTGGGCCTGGGCTACGCCAAGGGCCCGCTCGCGCTGGGTGACGCCATCGGCGCACGCCAATTGCTCACCGTGCTGCGCAATCTGCAATCGTTTTACGGCGACCAACGTTATCGTCCGTCGCCGTGGCTCACCCGCCGTGCGCAACTGGGCGTATCGCTGCTGACCGAAGAACAATGACCCGGAGACTTCACTCATGAGCGCCGAACTCCTTGCCGAACGCGTCGACCACACGTTGGTGCTGACGCTGTCGAACCCCGGGGCGCGCAACGCACTGCACCCCGACATGTACGCCGCCGGCGTGGAAGCGTTGGCCACGGCCGAGCGCGATGCGTCGGTGCGGGCCGTGGTGCTCACCGGTGCCGACAATTTTTTCTGCGCGGGCGGCAACCTCAATCGGCTGCTCGAGAATCGTCGGAAAGATCCATCGGTGCAGGCGGCGAGTATCGACGCGCTGGCCGAATGGATCGACGCGCTGCGCGCGTGCCCGAAGCCGATCATCGCGGCCGTCGAGGGGGCGGCCGCCGGCGCGGGGTTTTCGCTCGCGCTCGCGTGCGATCTGCTCGTGGCGGCCGACAACGCCAAGTTCGTGATGGCCTACGTCAAGGTCGGCCTCACGCCCGATGGCGGCGGCTCGTGGTTTCTCTCGCAGGCACTGCCCCGCCCGCTCGCGACCGAAATACTGCTCGAAGGCAAGCCGGTGGCGGCGTCGCGTCTGGCCGCAGCCGGGCTCGTCAACCGCGTGGTTGCGCCGGGCCAGGCGCGTGCCGAGGCGCTGAACTGGGCGACCGATCTCGCACAGCTTTCGCCGAATGCGGTCGGCCGCATCAAGTCGCTCATCCAGAGCGGCGCCAGCGAGACGCTCACGTCGCAGTTGCAGGCTGAGCGCGATAATTTCGTCGCCTCGCTCCACCATGCAGACGGCTTGGAAGGTATCAGCGCCTTCCTCGAGAAACGTCCGGCAAAATACGCCTGATCGCGTCACGCATCGGCGGCGCCCACGAACCTCGGACGGGCGCCGCCGGTCAATGCTTTGCCGCCGTCCCCGATGGACTGCGGGCCCCGTTCAGGAGAATTTCCGCATGCGCTCACTCGGCCAACTTGGCCCCGCCGCCGACCCCTTGGCATTCACGCCACCGCAGCGTCGGCGCATCTACCTCATGCGCCATGGCGACGTCACGTACTTCGACGACAGCGGCAAGCCCATCGACGCCGATACCGTTGCGCTCAACGCGCTGGGGCGCGCACAAGCCAGCGCCGCCGGGCGTGCCTTTGCCACCGAGAACATCCGTTTCGATCGAGTGATCGTGAGCGGCCTGCCCCGCACCCGAGAGACTGCCGAGCGCGTGATTGCAGAGACGGGGCAGCAGATCGATATCGAGACGTGGACGTGCTGGCAGGAGATTCGCGCGGGCAGCCTCTCCGAGCTTCCACCCGCCGAGATTGCGCAAGCGTTTCTGAGTGCCTTCGACGGCCTCGTGCCTGAAGACACCCGGTTCATGAACGGCGAATCCGTGCGCGAGTTGCTCGACCGCGTGGTGCCTGCACTGGCGGAACTGCGGGCCGATACGTCGTGGGACACGGTGCTGCTGGTGTTGCATGGGGGCGTGAACCGCGCGATTCTCTCGCATGCCATGCATCCGCGCGGACGGCTGTTTCTGGGCCAACTCGCCCAGACCCCTGCGTGCATCAATGCCCTCGACGTGGGCGACAAGCCCGAGGACTGGGTCGTGCGCCTGATGAACTTCGCGCCGCCGCAGCCGCTGCATCGCGACAATCGGCTCACCGTCATGGAGAAGATCTTCGCGTCGTTCCTGCGAACGCGAAAACGCGGATAGGCACGCAGACCGCCGGCCGAGCGCTTGCCGCCGCGCCTGGAAGGTCGACCGCCCGGCAAACCCGCAACGCGGTCGGCATCGTGAGTGCCGGCAACGCCGTCACAATCAACGCAGTACCGGAAATGCAGGAGACAGCATGGCCGAGGAGCTTCCGCAGGACTTTTCCGCATTTGCAGGCGAACGCGCGCTGGATGGGCGCGTGCCTTTCGATACCGCCGCGCTCGAACGCTGGCTCGCCGCGCACGTCGACGGCTTTGCCGGGCCGCTGACGCTCACGCAATTCAACGGCGGTCAATCCAATCCGACCTATCGCCTGACCACGCCCGGCGCCGCCTACGTACTGCGCACCAAGCCCGCGCCGGCGGCCAGACTTCTGCCGTCTGCCCACGCCATCGAGCGCGAGTATCGTGTGATGGATGCCCTCGCAGGCACCGACGTCCCTGTCGCCCGCATGCGAGGCTTATGCGAAGACGAAAGCGTGATCGGGCTGGCGTTCTACGTCATGGATTTCGTGCAGGGACGCGTGCTGTGGGACCCGTCGCTGCCCGGCATGACGCGGGCGCAGCGCACTGCCATCTACGATGAGATGAACCGCGTCATCTCAGCGCTGCACCGGGTCGACTATCGCAGCGTCGGGCTCGAGTCTTACGGCAAGCCAGGCGACTATATCGCGCGGCAGATCACCCGGTGGAGCAAGCAGTACCGTGCTTCGCAGACCCAGACCATCGACGCCATGGACCGGCTCATCGACTGGCTGCCCGCCCATCTGCCCACCGGCGTGCCCGAGCGCACGACCATCGTGCATGGCGACTTCCGCATCGACAACCTGATCTTCCATCCAAGCGAGCCGCGCGTGCTCGCCGTGCTCGACTGGGAACTGTCGACACTCGGCGACCCGCTCGCCGACTTCAGTTACCACTGCATGGCGTGGCACGTCAGCCCCGGGGTGTTTCGCGGTATTGCCGGTCTCGACTGGCAAGCCCTCGGCATACCGGACGAAAGCGCCTACGTCGCCCGATACAGCGAACGTACGGGCATCGCCCAGCCCGCGCAGTGGTATTTCTATCTCGCCTACAACATGTTCCGCATCGCAGCGATCCTGCAAGGCATCATGAAGCGTGTCGCCGAAGGCACCGCCGCCAGCCAGCAGGCGCTCGACGCAGGCCAGCGCGCGCGTCCGATGGCCGAACTCGCCTGGGCGTACGCGCAGCGCAGCATGCGCCCCAACAACACCGGCAGTCACTGAACGGAGAGCTCATGGATTTCAGCTACAGCCCGAAAGTCGAAGCGTTGCGTGCGCGCCTCACGGCGTTCTTCGACGAACACATCTTCCCTAACGAGCGACGCTATCTCGAAGAGATCGAGATCGCACGGCGCCATGGCGATGCCTGGCAGCCGTCGCAGGTCATCGAGCGCCTCAAGCCGCTGGCACGACAGGCAGGACTGTGGAACCTGTTTCTCCCCGATTCCGGGCGCGGCGCAGGGCTGACCAACGTCGAGTACGCACCGCTTTGCGAGATCATGGGCCAGGTCCCCTGGGCGCCGGAAGTCTTCAATTGCAATGCACCCGACACCGGCAACATGGAAACGCTCGAGCGCTACGCAACCGACGCTCAAAAGACGCAATGGCTCGAACCGTTGCTGCGCGGCGAGATCCGCTCCGCGTTCCTGATGACGGAGCCCGACGTCGCCTCTTCCGACGCCACCAACGTGCAATGCCGCATTCGCCGCGACGGCGACGACTACGTCATCAGCGGCCGCAAGTGGTGGTCGACGGGGGCAGGCGACCCGCGTTGCGCCCTCTATATCGTGATGGGCAAGACAGACCCGGACGCGCCAAAGCACGCGCAACAGTCGATGGTGCTCGTGCCGTCCGACGCCCAGGGCATTTCACGCGTGCGCCCGCTCACGGTCTTCGGTTACGACGACGCCCCGCACGGCCACATGGATATCGTGCTTGACGAGGTTCGTGTCCCTGCGAGCAGCCTGCTGCTCGGCGAGGGCCGCGGCTTCGAAATCGCCCAGGGGCGTCTTGGCCCGGGGCGCATTCACCACTGCATGCGCCTCATCGGACTGGCCGAGCGCGCACTCTCGCTAATGTGTCGACGCACGCTCTCACGCGTGGCGTTCGGCAAGCCGATCGCGGCGCAGGGGGTCACGCGCGAGCGCATCGCCGAGGCGCGATGTCTGATCGAACAGGCGCGCCTGCTCACGCTCAAGGCGGCTTACGTGATGGATACGGCGGGCAACAAAGCGGCGCGCGCCGAGATCGCCATGATCAAGGTCGTCGCGCCGACCATGGCGTGCCAGGTGCTCGATTGGGCGATGCAGGCGCACGGCGCGGCGGGTCTTTCCGGTGATTTCCCGCTGGCCTATGCCTACGCGAGCGCACGCACGTTGCGCTTCGCGGACGGCCCGGACGAAGTCCATCGCAATGCCATCGCCAAACTGGAGCTGGCACGGTACATGAGCGCCGACACCGACGGGGCCCACTGACCCCACGCCCGGCAGGGACAAACGTTCTGTGGTGTAATTTCCGGGCAGCTTTTCCCGGGGGGCGACGCGCGTGCCCCCCGCCTGTTTCGCCATCTGTGTCGCACCGTGCCGGGCGCCTGACGGGATCGTCGCTGTGCCTGACGGGGAATCGCGTCGACCGACGCCTCAACAAGGAGCCGCAATTGATTCAGGTCTACTCCTGGGCCACGCCCAACGGCCACAAGGTCCACATCATGCTCGAAGAGTGCGGGTTGCCCTACCACGCACACGCCGTCGATATCGGCGCGGGCGATCAGTTCAAGGACGACTTTCTCGCCATCTCGCCGAACAACAAGATTCCCGCCATCGTCGACGAAGACGGCCCCGACGGCAAGCCGATCTCGCTGTTCGAGTCGGGGGCGATCCTGCTGTATCTGGCGGGCAAGACCGGGCGCTTCCTGCCCGATGACGTGCGCGGCAAGTACGAAACGCTCGAATGGCTGATGTTCCAGATGGGGGGCGTGGGACCGATGCTCGGTCAGGCGCACCACTTCCGGATCTACGCCCCCGAGAAGATCGATTACGCGATCAAGCGCTACACGAACGAGGCCCGGCGTCTGTATGGCGTGCTCGACCGCCGGCTGGGCACGCATCCGTATATTGCAGGCGACATGTACACCATCGCCGACATCGCGATCTGGCCGTGGCTGCGCTCGTGGAAGAATCAAGGGGTCGAGCTCTCGGACTTTCCCCATGTGCAGAAGTGGTTCGAGGCCATTGAGGCGCGTCCGGCGGTGCAGCGCGGCGTCAAGGTGCTTGCCGACGCACGTAAGCCATTGCAGGACGACAAGGCCCGCGAAATGCTGTTCGGCGACACGCAGTACGCTCGCCGCTAGGCCGCACACAGCCCGCTCCCCGTCCAAGCAGCCGCGATTGCGCTTTCTCGCTCCCCGGCCTTGTCGCGCGCCATTGACCGTGGTCAGGCCGGGTGCGGCGCGAAGTGGTTTACACTTCGAAACATACTGCGGTTTCGCCGGGACGCTGGCGGTGCTAATCTAAGCGAACTACGTTCAGTGCGCGGGTACGCCGAATACGTTCTCGAAGTCGTTTTCCATACGTCCCGACGCGGCTGGCCGCCGTCGTCCCCTTGCAGTTCGCAGTCCCTCGCCGCTGGCTTTTGGAAGATCCGGGAGATCCACATATGTCAGGCAAGTTCGAACTCAAGCGCAGCCCCAACGGTGAATTCCACTTTCACCTGCTGGCCGACAGCGGGCACATCATCCTCTCCTCCGAGACTTACAAAGCACGCGCCTCGGCGCAAAACGGCATCGAGTCCGTTCGCAAAAACTCGGCCGAGGATCACCGTTTCGAGCGCAAGACATCGACGTCGGGGCGGCCCTATTTCGTGCTCAAGGCGCGCAATGGCGAGATCATCGGCCAGAGCCAGATGTTCTCGACGGCCGAGCAAATGGAAGACGGCATCACTCAGGTCAAACGCGATGCCCCTGCAGCGTCGGTCAGTGATTTGTCGCACTGAGCGCGCGGGGCGACTGGGCGAAGTACCGGGCGCTCGACCGGTAGCTTGCGTGCTTCAGACGGCGCGCTTCAGGTAGAGCCCTGTTCCCCGGAAGCGGCATACCTCTTCGCCGTGCTGATTGGTGGCGGTCCAGAGCTGCCGCACGATGCCGCGATCCGGCCGGCTCTTGGATGCGCGCACTTCCAGCGTGCTGCTCGTCACTGTAATCGTGTCGCCCGGGCGCACCGGCTTGAGCCATTCGATCTGCTCGACACCGGGCGAGCCCATGCTCGACGAGCGCGAGAGCAGATTGTCGACGTTCATCCGCATCATGATGCTGCACGTATGCCAGCCGCTGGCCACCAGACCGCCAAAATGCGACTCGCGCCCCGCCGCTTCGTCGACATGAAAAGGCTGTGGGTCGAATTGCCGGGCAAAGTGCACGATCTCGTCCGCCGTGAACGTGTATTCGCCCAGATCGAAGGTGTCACCGACCGCGAAGTCTTCGAAGTAATACTCGAGCGTGGCCATCGCTACCTCCTCGCTGCAGCGCGCCCGTGCCATGCGTCAGGCGTGCAAGTATGGAATATGCGCAAGGCGTGGAAAACCGCACCCCGCCCCTCGAGACACTCACGCACTTACTGTAACGTATCCTTGAAGCCCTCGGGAATGGGGAGCGGCATCACGTCGATACCCTCCTCCGCGAGCGCCTCGCTCTCGTCGCGCGAGACCGTGCCGCGAATATTGCGCTCCGGGGCTTCCTGGTAATGGATCCTGCGCGCTTCCTCGGCAAAATTGCTGCCGACATCTTCCGTGTTCGCCATGACATGACGCACGGCTTTCATCCAGAGCGCCTGGAGCGCGTGCTTCGCTTTGCCCGCGTCCGGTGAGACCGCCTCGCTGCGGTCCGGCACGGCCGGGGCACCGTCGGTACGAGCGGTACGAGCGGCACGAGCGGTTGCTCCCGACAAGTTCAGACGCGGCGCCGACGGCATGCGAACGATCTCCGTGCCGCCGCAGACGGGGCACGTCACCAGTCCCCGCGCTTGCTGGGCAAGGTAATCGTCCTCCGAGCCGAACCAGCCCTCGAAGGTGTGCTCGTGCGCACAACGCAAATCAAAAACCTTCATGACGCGATGGGTGTTTGCCGGACTGCACCAAGGGTAGCGCGCCGGATCGAAAAATGGACGATGGGTCAGCGCAGCGGCGAACGCTCGCTCGGCTGCCAGACTCCCGATAATATCTTTTCCAGCCAAAACGTGCCGATGATCGATTTCACGTCGGTGATACGACCGTCTCGCACCCATTGCAGAAGCTCGGTGGCCGGCATCTTGAACACGTCGAGAAACTCGCCCTCGTCGAGACGCTGCTCGCCGGGCGTGAGGTCGCGCGCGAGCCAGATGTCGATGAATTCCGTCGAGTACGAGATCACCGGGTGAATGCGCGTGAGGTAGTCCCAGCGCTCGGCGCGATATCCCGTCTCCTCCAGCAGTTCCCGCTGACCGCACGCCAGTCCGCCTTCGGCTTCGTCGAGCTTGCCAGCCGGCAGCTCCGTCATCACGCGCTTGAGCGGATATCGATACTGACGCTCCATGAGCACCTGCGCGTCGTCGAAGAGCGGGATCACCATGACCGCCCCGGGGTGGGTCGTGTATTCCCGAGTTGTCGTCTTCCCGTCGGGCAAACGCACGCGGTCGCGCTTGATGGTCAGGAACGATCCGTCATAGACGGTCTCGGACGTCAGACACGTCTCAATCAGATGTTGATCGTCGAATTGACCTTGGGTCATAAGCCCTCCACGGCTGAAAATTGGCGAACCCAACACAAAACGCCGCCCAAGGGCGGCGTTTTGCGAAGCGTACATCTCAGGCAGTCGCCGGTCGATGACGCCACAGGTACCGATACACGAAGCCTGGAAACGCAAACACGACGAACAGACTCGCCGTGACTGCATAGAATTGCCAGCTCTGCGAAAACACGTTACCGATGCCCGACTCGATCAAATGACCCAGTGCACCCACTACGAAGTACACCACCGCCATCTCGACCAACCGTAGCCAAAGTGGCTTGACTGCCCATTTGAGCCCAACGAGACCCAACAGGCGCTGGTTCACGAATGGCAGATTCGCACCCAGCACGGCCAGCAGAATCACAAGCGCACCGCCTGCCGACATGCCCATCGTTGTTTCCCTCCGCCTGTTGGTCTTTCGGATCTCTCGGATCTCTCGGAGGCTGGCGCGGCCGTCTCGGCCCGCCCTGCCCCTTTTTCATCACTTCCGTCGCTTTCGTCGCTTCCGTCGCTTCCGCGAGCTTTCGTCGGCTTTCGCCGCGATTCGCCGCGATTCGCCGCGCTTTGCCGCGTTTTGCTTTCCGAACGCTCAGCCGCTTAGCTGGCCAGCGTCAGTTTAATGGTACGCAGGCACCAATCCATCAGCGAGCCCGGCATCAGGCCCAGATAAAGCAGTACCAGACCGTTGAGCGACAGGACGAAGCGCATTGTGCCGCTGCCTTGCAGCGCGTTGGTGTCGTCGGGCTTGTCGAAGTACATCAGCTTGACGACTCGCAGGTAGTAGAACGCCCCAATCAGCGAAGCGATCACGGCGACGACCGCCAACCACACCATGCCCGCGTTCACCACGGCTTCGAGCACAGCCAGCTTGGCATAGAAGCCTGCGAGCGGCGGAATGCCGGCCAGCGAGAACATCAACATCAACATCACGAACGCGAACCACGGACTCCGCTGATTCAGGCCCTTCAGATCCGAGAGGTTCTCGGCTTCGAAGCCCTGGCGCGAGAGCAGCAGCACGATACCGAACGTGCCGAGCGTCGTCAGCAGATAGATCACGCTGTAGAACAGCGACGACCCGTAGGCGTCGGCGATACCGTCGATCTTGCCGCCCACCACGCCCGAGAGCATGCCCAGCAGCACGAAGCCCATGTGCGAGATCGTCGAGTACGCGAGCAGACGCTTGACGTTGGTCTGCACGATGGCCGTCAGGTTACCGATCACCAGCGAGAGTACGGCCAGAATGATCAGCATCTGCTGCCAGTCGATCGCCAGCGGCAACATGCCTTCGACGAGCAAGCGCAGCAGCAGCGCGAAGGCACCCAGCTTCGGTGCGCCGCCGATGAGCAGCGTGACCGGCGTGGGCGCGCCCTGGTAGACGTCAGGCACCCACATGTGGAACGGCGCGGCGCCGAGCTTGAATGCCAGGCCGGCCACCACGAAGACGATGCCGAACAGCAGCACGACCTTGTTCACGGCACCCGACGCGATGACTTCGAAGACCTTGGAGAGTTCGAGCGAACCGGTCGCGCCATACATCATCGACATGCCGTACAGCAGGAAGCCCGATGCGAGCGCGCCCAGCACGTAGTACTTCATGGCCGACTCGGTTGCGTTCGTCGAATCGCGCCACACAGCGGCAAGGGCGTACAGCGACAGCGACATCAATTCCAGACCCAGATACAGCGTCAGGAAGTTGTTGCCCGAGATCATCACCGACAGGCCCAGCAGCGAGAACAGACTGAGGACGTAGAAGTCGCCGCGAGCGAGACCGCGCGCTTCAAGATACTTCTGGCCGTAGATGAACGTGACGAACGTAGCCAGTCCACCGAAGGCCTTGAGCAGGTTCGACATCGGATCGGCGACGAACACATTGCCGAACAGGTAGTGCGAGGCCGGATCAGCCGCGTTGCAGGCCCACAGCACGGTCACGACCGCAGACGTGATGAGCGCCAGCACGTAGTTCAGCTTGCGCGTCTGGCCGAGGAACGCGTCGCACATCATGATCACGAGGATCATGAGCAGGAGAATGGCCTCCGGCAGTGCAGGCAGCAGATTAATGTTTTGCATGATCTAGATTTCCTCCCCGATTAGGGCAGTTTGGTCTGCGCCACATGGGCGAGGAGGTTAACCACGGAGGTGTGCATCAGGTCGGTAAAGGGCTTCGGATAGATACCCATGAACAGCGTAAGCGCGGCCAGCACTGCCAGCATGAAGAACTCGCGCTTGTTGATGTCGACCAGCTCGCGCACGTGATCGTTGGCGATGGCGCCGAAAATCACGCGCTTGTACATCCAGAGCGAGTAAGCCGCGCCGGTAATGAGCGAGGTCGCCGCCAGCAAGCCCACCCAGAAGTTCAGCTTCACCGCGCCCAGAATCACCAGGAATTCGCCGACGAAGCCCGACGTGGCCGGCAGACCGCTGTTGGCCATCGCAAACAGCATGAACAGTGCCGCAAACTTCGGCATCGTGTTCACCACACCGCCGTAATCGGCGATGTTGCGCGAGTGCATGCGGTCGTACAACACACCGATACACAGGAACATGGCGCCCGAGACGAAGCCGTGCGAGATCATCTGCACCAGCGCGCCTTGCATGCCGATTTCACTGAACATGAAGAAGCCGAGGATCGCGAAGCCCATGTGAGCGATCGACGAGTAAGCCACCAGTTTCTTCATGTCGGTCTGCACCAGCGCCACGAGGCCGATGTAGACGACGGCGATCAGCGCGAGCGTGATCATGAAGCCCGACAGGTAGTGACTGGCGTCCGGTGCGATCGGCAGCGAGAAGCGAAGGAACCCGTAGGCCCCGAGCTTCAGCATGATCGCGGCCAGCACGACCGAGCCGCCGGTCGGCGCTTCCACGTGGGCGTCGGGCAGCCAGGTATGCACCGGCCACATCGGCACCTTCACGGCGAAGGCCATGAAGAACGCCGCGAACAGCAGTATCTGCACGTTCATCGGCAGCTTCGCGGCGTACCAGTCGGTCAGCGTGAACGACCCCGTTGCCTTGTACAGATAGATCAGCGCGACCAGCATCAACAGCGAGCCGAGCAACGTGTACAGGAAGAACTTGAACGCGGCATACACACGGTTCGGGCCGCCCCACACACCGATGATCAGATACATCGGGATCAGCGTGGCTTCGAAGAACACGTAGAACAGCAGGCCGTCTTGCGCCGAGAACACGCCGATCATCAGACCCGAGAGGATCAGGAACGCGGCCATGTATTGCGAGACACGCTCGGTGATCACTTCCCAACCCGCGATCACGACGATCACCGTGATGAGCGAGGTCAGCACGATCAGCCACAGCGAGATGCCATCGATGCCGAGGAAGTAGTTGATGTGGAAGCGGTCGATCCAGCTCGATTTCTCGACATACTGGAGCGCCGCCGTATTGGCGTCGAAGTTCGAGATCAACGGCAGCGTGACCAGGAAGCTCAGCAGCGAACCGATGAGCGACAGGACGCGTGCGCCCCCCGGATTGCGGTCGTTACCCACCGCGAGGACAACGATCCCCGAGATGATGGGCAGCCAGATGGCCAGACTCAGAAGCGGTAGCGATTGCATTATTATTGGCTCCCCCTATTACTTGCCGTTCAACGTCACAAACAGCGTCAGGAGCCCGAGCATGCCGAGGATCATGGCGAACGCGTAGTGGTAGATGTAACCGGATTGAACGAAGCGAATGACACCGGCGAACCAGCCGACCAGACGCGCGCTGCCGTTCACGACTGCGCCGTCGATCAGGCCTTGATCGCCCGCCTTCCAAAGGCCGCGGCCGATCTTGAGTGCGCCCTTGGCGAAGACCACTTCGTTGATCTTGTCCATGTAGTACTTGTTGTCGAGCAGGTTGTAGATGCCCGAGAACCGGTGCTTGAGCGCTTCCGGAATGTCCGGACGCTTCAGGTAGAAGAACGCGGCCAGCACGATACCCAGCGCCGACAGCGCAATCGGCAGCGTGCCGAACGAGTGCAGCGCCATCCCCAGCCAGCCGTGGAAGTCCTGGCCCAGCTCTTCCATTGCCGGGTGGTTCTCGCCGACGAAGATCACGTCCTTGAACGCCACACCTTGCTTGAAGAAGCTGCCGAAGAGCATCGGGGCAATCGCAATCGCACCGATGACGACCGACGGGATCGCCAGCAGGATCAGCGGAATCGTCACGACGGCCGGCGACTCGTGCGGCTTCTGACCCGGTGCCAGACCGTGGTGCTCGCCGTGCGAGTCTTCTTCCTCGGCCTCATGATGGGCGTCGTGATGGTCGTGATGCGCCTGACCGAAACGCTCCTTGCCGTGGAAGACCAGGAAGTACATGCGGAACGAATAGAACGCCGTCACGAACACGCTGGCGACCACCGCGAAGTAGGCGAAGCCCGAGCCCGGCAGATGCGAGGCGGCCACGGCTTCGATGATCGAATCCTTCGAGTAGAAGCCCGAGAAGAACGGCGTGCCGATCAAGGCGAGCGAGCCCAGCAGCGACGTGATCCAGGTGATCGGCATGTACTTCCACAGGCCACCCATGTTGCGCATGTCCTGATCGTGGTGCATGCCCATGATCACCGAACCCGCACCGAGGAACAGCAGCGCCTTGAAGAACGCGTGCGTCATCAGGTGGAAGATCGCGACCGGGTAGGCCGACACGCCGAGCGCGACGGTCATGTAACCGAGCTGCGAGAGCGTCGAGTAGGCCACGACACGCTTGATGTCGTTCTGGATCATGCCCAGGAAACCCATGAACAACGCCGTGATCGCACCGATGATCGTGATGAACGACAGGGCCGTGTCCGACAGTTCGAACAGCGGCGACATGCGCGACACCATGAAGATCCCGGCGGTCACCATCGTGGCCGCGTGAATGAGCGCGGAAATCGGGGTCGGGCCTTCCATCGAATCCGGCAGCCAGACGTGCAGCGGGAACTGCGCCGACTTACCCATCGCGCCGATGAACAGGCAGATACAGGCCACGGTAATCAGGCGCCAGTCGGTGCCCGGGAACGACAAGGCCGCGAGATCGTTGGCCTTGGCGAACACTTCGCCGTAGTTCAGCGTGCCGGTGAAGGCCAGCAGCAGGCCAATCCCGAGCAGGAAACCGAAGTCGCCCACACGGTTGACCAGGAACGCCTTCATGTTGGCGTAGATCGCGGTCGGTCGCGTGTACCAGAAGCCGATCAGCAGGTACGAGACCAGGCCCACCGCTTCCCAGCCGAAGAACAGTTGCAGGAAGTTGTTGCTCATCACGAGCATCAACATCGAGAACGTGAACAGCGAGATATACGAGAAGAAGCGCTGGTAGCCAGGGTCTTCCGCCATGTAGCCGATGGTATAGATGTGCACCATCAGCGAGACGGAAGTGACCACGCACATCATCGTGACGGTGAGCGTGTCGACGAGGAAGCCGATCTCGAGCTTGAGCTCGCCGATGCGCGCCCATTCATAGACGGTGGCGTTGAAGCTCGCCCCGTTCATGACGTCGATGAAGGTCATGACGGACAGGACAAACGCGACCAGCACGCCGAGGATCGTGACCGTGTGGGCGCCCGCGCGTCCGACTTGCTTGCCGAACAGGCCGGCAATCACGGAGCCTACGAGCGGCGCCAGCGGGATCGCGAGCAGCAGGTTGGGATTCAATGTGGATGCCATAACAGCGTTCGCTTTTGTTAACCCTTGAGGCGGTCGAGATCTTCGACGTTGACCGTTTCGAGCTTACGGAACAGCGTGACCAGAATGGCCAGACCGATTGCGGCTTCCGCCGCAGCCACCGTAAGAATGAAGAACACGAATACCTGGCCGGCAATGTCGCCCAGGTAATGCGAGAACGCGACGAAGTTCAGATTGACCGCGAGCAACATCAGCTCGATGGCCATGAGCAGCACAATCACATTTCTGCGGTTGAGGAAGATACCGGTAATGCTGATCGCAAACAGAATCGCGCCCAACACCAGATAATGCGCTAGCGACAACGACATCATGCTGTCTCCTTATTCCGCCGCCGGCTTGTCGGCGCCGGTGGACTGCTGCCGGGCTTCGGCGGGCATCGACACCAGACGCACGCGGTCGCGCGCCTTCACGCGCACCTGCTGGCTCGGGTCGGTCTGTTTGTGGTCCTTACGGGTGCGCATCGTCAGCGCAACAGCCGCCACGACCGCGACCAGCAGGATCAGACCTGCCACTTCGAAGGCAAAGATATAGTCGGTGTACAGCGCAATACCGAGTGCCTTGGTATTCGGCACGTCCGGCGCCGACACGGCCTTGACCGGCGCACGCGTGGCGCCGTAGCCGCGCATGAGCACCAGCGCCGCTTCGACGATCATGATCGCGCCGACCGCACTCGCCAGCGGAATGAACTTGCCGAAACCGCGTCGCAGCTCGTCGAGATTGATGTCGATCATCATCACCACGAACAGGAACAGCACCATCACCGCGCCGACGTACACGAGTACCAGCATGATCGCGAGGAACTCGGCCCCGAGCAGCATCCAGATCGCCGCAGCGTTGAAGAAGGCCAGCACCAGGAACAGTGCCGACTGTACGGGGTTGCGCGCAGTCACGACCTTCAGGCCGGAGACCACGAGGATCAGCGCAAACACGTAGAAAAGAAAGGTTGTGAATTCCATAATCACCGGGTGTTGCGAGAATTAGCCAACGTCAATTGCCGTACCGGGCGCGCCGTCGATCTGCCGCGCCCCGTCCTGCTTAACGGTACGGCGCATCGGCTGCCTTGGCCGCCGCGATTTCGTTTTCGTAACGATCGCCCACCGCGAGCAACATGTCCTTGGTGAAGTACAGATCGCCACGCTTCTCGCCGTGATACTCGAGAATGTGTGTCTCGACGATCGAGTCCACCGGGCAGCTTTCTTCGCAGAAGCCGCAGAAAATGCACTTCGTCAGATCGATGTCGTAGCGCGTGGTACGGCGCGTACCGTCGTCACGCACATCCGACTCGATCGTGATGGCCATTGCCGGACACACCGCTTCGCACAACTTGCACGCGATGCAGCGCTCTTCGCCGTTCGGATAACGACGCAACGCATGCAGACCGCGAAAACGCGGCGACATCGGCGTTTTCTCTTCCGGAAACTGCACCGTCACCTTGCGCGCGAATGTATAGCGCCCTGTGAGCGCCATGCCCTTGAGCAGTTCCAACAACAGGAAACTGCCGAAAAAGTCCTTGATTGCCCTTACCATGGGATTCCTCTACTCCGTTCGCCTCAGCCCCAGATGTTCCAGGGGGACATGATCCAGAAACCCACCACGATCACCCAGACGATCGTCAGCGGCAGGAACACCTTCCAGCCCAGACGCATGATCTGGTCGTAGCGGTAGCGCGGGAACGTCGCACGCACCCAGATGAACACCGACAGCAGCAGGAACACCTTGAACGCCAGCCAGAACACCCCGGGGATGAACGACAGGAAGCCGAACGGCGCACTCCAGCCCCCCAGGAACAGCACCGAGGCCAGCGCCGAGATGATGATCATGTTGATGTACTCGGCCAGGAAAAAGAGCGCGAAGCCCATGCCCGAGTACTCGATCATGTGACCGGCCACGATTTCCGATTCGCCTTCCACCACGTCGAACGGGTGGCGGTTCGTTTCCGCAATACCGGAAATGAAGTAGACGACGAACATCGGCAGCAGCGGCAGCCAGTTCCACGACAGCAGGTTGAAACCCATGCCCGCGAACATGCCGTGCTCTTGCGAGCGCACGATGTCCGACAGGTTGAGCGAGCCGGCGGTCATGAGCACCGTGACCAGCGCGAAGCCCATGGCGATTTCATACGAAATCATCTGGGCCGAGGCACGCATGGCACCGAGGAAAGCATATTTCGAGTTCGACGCCCAGCCGGCGAGAATCACGCCGTACACCCCGATCGACGAAATCGCGATGGCGTAGAGCAGACCGGCATTCACGTCGGCCAGCACCGCGCCGGGCTGGAACGGGATCACCGCCCAGATCGCGAAGGCCGGCAGCACGGCCATCACCGGCGCGATCGCGTAAATGCCCTTGCTGACTTGCGACGGCGTAATGACTTCCTTGAGCAGCAGCTTCAACACGTCGGCGATCGGCTGGAGCAGACCACCGGGACCCACGCGGTTCGGACCCAGACGCACGTGCATCCAGCCGATGAGCTTACGCTCCCACAGAATCAGGTACGCCACGCACAGCAGCAGGATCACGGCCACGACCAGAATGCGGACCAGCGCCCACACGGTCGGCCAGGCCACGCCCAGCAGTTGCGTGCCGTATTGATTGATGACTTCGTTCAGGCTCATTTACGCCTTCTCCACCGAAATTTCACCGAACATCGCGCCAAGCGCGGCGGACGCCGACGTGGCGGCCGGCACACGCACCACATTGGCAGGCAGCGTTTCCGAGCGAGCGGCCGGCAGCGTGACCACGGCGTCGCCTTGACGCACACGCACGGCGTCGCCAGCGGCAAGGCCCAGGCGATCGAACAGCGCAGCCGGCAACGTGGCGCGCAGCGAAGCCTTGGCGTCGTTGGTCAGTTGCAGCGACGGGGCACGGCGCACCAGCGCATCGGCGGCGTAGATCGGCACGTCGGCCAGACGCTCCAGGCCCTGCCCCGCGGCCTTCGGTGCGGCCAGCGTGGCCGTGGCGCGGTTGTCGAGCAACGCGGCCGAGAATCCGGCGAGCGCTTCGTCGCGCACCTGCTCGGCCGTGTCCTGCTCGAAGCCCTGCAGCTTGAGCAGATTGCCCAGCACGCGCAGCACCTTCCAGCCCGGACGCGTTTCACCCAACGCGCGCACCACACCATTGAAGTGTTGCGGCAACCCTTCAGCGTTGACGAACGTGCCGGCGGTCTCCGTGAACGGGGCGATCGGCAGCAGCACGTCCGCGTATTCGAGGCCGTGCTTGAACGGCGAGAGCGAGACGACCATCTTCGCGGCGTTCAACGCCGCGAGGGCTTGCTTCGCGTCGGCCGAATCGTATTCCGGCTCGGCATTGAGCAGCAGATAAGCCTGACGCGGTTGTGCGAACAGTGCCGCCGCGCCCTTCGCGTTCGTGGCCTTCACCGCGTAGCCGCCCACCGTGTTGGCGCCTTCGGTCAGGAAGCCCAGCGTTGCGCCGGAGATGTCGGCGATCACTTGCGCGATGGCATGCAGTTGTGCGAACTGCGGATGCTGCGCAGCGGCGTTACCCAGCAGAATGGCGCGACGCTCGCCGCTCACCAGCGAAGCGGCGATGGCCTTGGCGGTATCGCTGGCGCTCACTCCGGCCAGCGCCGCCGGGGCGGCAACGCCCTTGGCAGCCGCGGCGGCCACGGCGATCCCGGCCAGTTCGCTCACCCAGGCACTCGGTGCCGCAATGATCTTGTTCGCGAGCTTGACCAGCAGATCGTCGTCCGAGCCGTGCAGCACGCTCAGTTGGCCGCCTGCCTTCACGGCGGAGCGCAGACGCGAAGCGAACAGCGGATGATCCTTGCGCAGGAACGAGCCGACGACGAGCGCGCTTTGCAGCTTGTCGAGTTCAGCGATAGGCAGGCCGAGCCAAGGCGCGCCCTGCGACCCACCCGACACATCCGTCTGACGCAGACGGAAGTCGACGTTATCGCTCCCCAGTGCGCGCACGAACTTCTGCAGCAGATGCAGTTCTTCGATCGTGGCGTGCGGCGAAGCCAGCGCAGCGACGGCGTCGGCGCCGAAGTCGCGGATGATGTCCGTCAGACCGTGACCGACATACTCGAGCGCGGTCTGCCAGTCGACTTCATGCCACTCACCGCCTTGCTTGAGCATCGGCTTGGTGAGACGGTCGTCGCTGTTCAGGCCTTCGTACGAGAAACGATCCTTGTCCGAGATCCAGCACTCGTTGACCGCCTCATTCTCGAGCGGCACAACGCGCATGACCTTGTTGTTCTTCACCTGCACCACGAGGTTCGCGCCCACGCCGTCGTGAGGGCTTACCGACTTGCGGCGCGACAGTTCCCAAGTGCGGGCGCTGTAGCGGAACGGCTTCGACGTCAGCGCGCCGACCGGGCACAGATCGATCATGTTGCCCGAGAGTTCGGAGTCGACCGTCTTGCCGACGAACGACGTGATTTCCGAATGCTCGCCGCGCCCCAGCATGCCGAACTCCATGACGCCGGCCACTTCCTGACCGAAGCGCACGCAGCGGGTGCAGTGAATGCATCGCGACATCTCTTCCATCGAGATGAGCGGCCCCACGTTCTTGTGGAACACCACGCGCTTCTCTTCCTGATAGCGCGATGCCGACTTGCCGTAACCCACGGCCAAGTCCTGCAGTTGGCACTCGCCGCCCTGATCGCAGATCGGGCAATCGAGCGGGTGGTTGATCAGCAGGAATTCCATCACCGATTGCTGTGCCTTCACAGCCTTCTCGGAGTTGGTTCGCACGATCATGCCGTTGGCCACTGGCGTTGCACACGCCGGCACCGCCTTCGGGGCCTTCTCGACCTCGACCAGACACATGCGGCAGTTCGCAGCGATGGAGAGCTTCTTGTGGTAGCAGAAGTGGGGAATATAGGTGCCGTTCTTCTTGGCAGCCTGGATCACCATGCTGCCTTCGGGCACCTCGACCTTTTGGCCGTCAATTTCGATTTCAACCATAGCGGTTCAATGCCAAGCGTCAAAAGGGATTAGTGAGCGCCGACCAAGCAATGCTTGTGCTCGACGTGGTAGGCGAACTCGTCCCAGAAGTGTTTGAGCATGCCGCGCACCGGCATCGCTGCGGCGTCGCCCAGCGCGCAAATGGTACGGCCCATGATGTTCTCGGCCACCGAGTTGAGCAGGTCCAGATCTTCCTTGCGGCCTTCACCGTGCTCGATACGATTGACCACGCGCCACAGCCAGCCGGTACCTTCACGGCACGGCGTGCACTGACCGCACGACTCTTCGTAATAGAAGTACGACAGGCGCAGCAGCGAGCGCACCATGCAGCGTGTCTCGTCCATCACGATCACCGCGCCCGAACCCAGCATCGATCCAGCCTTGGCGATGCTGTCATAGTCCATCGTGGTTTCCATCATCAGCCCGGCCGGCACCACCGGCGCCGACGAGCCGCCCGGAATCACGGCCTTGAGCTTCTTGCCGCCGCGCATGCCGCCGGCAAGTTCCAGCAATTCGGGGAACGGCGTACCCAGCGGTACTTCGTAGTTGCCCGGCAGCTCGACATCGCCCGACACCGAGAAGATCTTGGTGCCGCCGTTGTTCGGCTTGCCCATTTCAAGATACTGCTGCGGGCCCATGGCCAGCAGGAACGGGACGGCGGCGAACGTCTCGGTGTTGTTGATGGTCGTGGGCTTGCCGTACAGACCGAAGCTCGCCGGGAACGGCGGCTTGAAGCGCGGCTGGCCTTTCTTGCCTTCAAGCGATTCAAGCAGCGCAGTCTCTTCGCCGCAGATGTACGCGCCATAGCCATGGTGGCCGTGCAACTGGAACGAAAAGTCCGTGCCGAGAATGTTGTCGCCCAGAAAACCGGCAGCGCGCGCTTCCTCTAGCGCCTCTTCGAAGCGTTCGTACACTTCGTAGATCTCGCCGTGAATGTAGTTGTAACCGACGGTGATGCCCATGGCGTAACCGCCAATGGCCATGCCCTCGATCAGCGAGTGCGGGTTGTAGCGCAGGATGTCGCGATCCTTGAACGTGCCCGGTTCGCCTTCGTCAGAGTTGCAGACGAGATACTTCTGCCCGGGGAACGCACGCGGCATGAAGCTCCACTTCAGGCCGGTCGGGAAGCCAGCCCCCCCACGGCCACGCAGACCCGACGCCTTGACGTCGGCAATGACCTGCTCCGGCGTGAGGCCCTCTTTCAGAATACGGGTGAGCTGCTGGTAACCACCGCGCTTGACGTAATCTTCGAGGTGCCAGTTCTGCCCATCGAGGTCGGCGAGAATCAGCGGCTTGATGTGACGGTTGTGCAGCGACGTCATGCTTTCTCTCCCGCAGCGCCCTTGGCCTTGAGCTCATCGATGAGCGCGTCGACCTTTTCCTCGTTCATGAAGCCGCACATGCGGTGGTTATTCACCAGCATGACGGGCGCGTCGCCACAAGCGCCCATGCACTCGCCTTCCTTGACCGTGAAGAGACCATCTGGCGTGATGTCGTTGTAGTCGACACCCAGCTTCTCCTTCAGGTACTTGGCCATCTCTTCGCCACGCGTGAGTTGGCAAGGCAGGTTCGTGCACACGGTCAACTTGAACTTGCCCACCGGGCTTGTGTTGAACATGGTGTAGAAGGTTGCGACCTCTTGCACCGCGACTGCGGGCATCTCGAGGTAGTCCGCCACGAATTGCATCACTTCGGGCGACAACCAGCCTTTCTCGACCTGCGCTACGGCAAGGGCGTGCATCACCGCCGACTGTTTCTGATCGGCAGGGTATTTGGCAACGGCACGGTCGATTTTCTTCAGGGCTTCGGGAGAAAGCATTTCCGATCCGACGGTTCTTTAAAACGTTATCCCCGCTCGCGCCAGCACGGGCGAGCCGATCATCTCGGCCACCCGTGACTCACCGGCACGGCAACTGGAACGGCAATGGCATCGACCTGCGAAACCCTGCCGAATTAAAACTTGCGGGCGCCAGAGGCGCCCGCTGCGCGTTTAGCGATCAATCTCACCGAACACGATGTCCTGGGTACCGATGATCGCGACAGCATCTGCAATCATGTGACCCTTGGCCATCTCATCGAGCGCAGAAAGATGGGCAAAGCCCGGCGCACGAATCTTCAGACGATACGGCTTGTTTGCACCGTCCGACACCAGATAGATGCCGAACTCGCCCTTCGGATGCTCGATAGCGGCATACGTCTCGCCAGCGGGCACATGGAAGCCTTCGGTGAAGAGCTTGAAGTGGTGAATCAGCTCTTCCATGTTCGACTTCATTTCCACTCGCGATGGCGGTGCGACCTTGTGATTGTCCGTAATCACCGGACCTTCATTGGCACGCAGCCACTTCACGCACTGGCGGATCAGGCCGACCGACTGGCGCATTTCTGCCACGCGTACCAGGTAACGATCGTAACAGTCGCCTTCCTTACCCACCGGAATGTCAAACTCGAGGCGGTCGTACACTTCGTACGGCTGCTTCTTGCGCAGATCCCAGGCAATGCCCGAACCGCGCAGCATCGCGCCCGAGAAGCCAAGCTGCATGGCACGCTCCGGCGATACCACGCCAATGCCCACCAGGCGTTGCTTCCAGATACGGTTGTCGGTGAGCAGCGTTTCGTACTCGTCGACACATTTCGGGAAGCGGTCGGTGAAGTCCTCGATGAAGTCGAGCAGCGAGCCTTCGCGTGCTTCGTTCATCTTCTTGATCGCGCGTTCGTTGTGCATCTTCGACGCACGATACTTCGGCATCGCGTCCGGCAGGTCGCGATACACGCCGCCCGGACGATAGTAAGCCGCGTGCATGCGTGCACCCGAGACGGCTTCGTACACGTCGAACAGGTCTTCGCGCTCACGGAAGGCGTACAGGAACACCGCCATCGCGCCCACATCGAGTGCGTGCGAGCCGATCCACATCAGGTGATTCAGAATCCGCGTGATTTCGTCGAACATCACACGAATGTATTGTGCGCGAATCGGCACGTCGACGCCGAGCAGCTTCTCGATCGCCATCACATAGGCGTGCTCGTTGCACATCATCGAGACGTAGTCCAGACGATCCATATACGGCACGGATTGCAGGAACGTCTTCGACTCGGCGAGCTTCTCGGTCGCACGGTGCAACAGGCCGATATGCGGATCGGCACGCTGGATCACTTCGCCGTCCAGCTCGAGCACCAGGCGCAGCACGCCGTGCGCTGCCGGGTGCTGCGGACCGAAGTTCAGAGTGTAGTTCTTGATGTCTGCCACAAGGCCACCTTAATGTTTCAGACCGGCGTAATGCGTTTCGCGGATGATGCGCGGCGTGATTTCGCGCGGCTCGATCGTCACCGGCTGATAGATCACTCGCTTCTGCTCCGGGTCGTAACGCATCTCGACATAACCCGATGTCGGGAAGTCCTTGCGGAACGGGTGACCGATGAAACCGTAGTCCGTCAGAATACGGCGCAGATCCGGGTGACCCTCGAACACGATACCAACCAGATCGAAGGCTTCGCGCTCGAACCAGTTGGCCGAACTCCACAGATCGATCAGCGACGCCACAACCGGCAGATCGTCGTCCGGTGCGAACACGCGCACACGCAGACGCCAGTTGTGGGTGAGCGAGAGCAGATGCGAAACAGCCGCGTAACGCGGGCCGTCGTAGGCACCGTCGCCGTAGGCCGAGTAGTCCAGGCCAGCCACGTCCATCAGTTGCTCGAACTTCAGCTCGGGATGATCGCGCAACGTGCGCGCTACCTCGAGATAGTCGCTTGCCTTGACGGTCAGCGTCAGCTCGTCGAGGGCTTCCACCAACTGCTCGGCACGGGGGCCAAGCACGTTTTGCAGGGTGGTCTTGAGTTGTTCTAGTTTGGCCATGGGCGGGAGCGGTTATTTACGCGCGATCGTCGCAGTCCGCTTGATCTTCGACTGCAACTGGATGATGCCGTAGACGAGCGCCTCGGCCGTCGGCGGACAGCCCGGCACGTAGACGTCGACCGGCACGATGCGATCGCAACCGCGCACCACCGAGTAGGAATAATGATAGTAGCCGCCACCGTTGGCGCACGACCCCATCGAGATCACCCAGCGCGGCTCGGCCATCTGGTCGTACACCTTGCGCAGTGCGGGCGCCATCTTGTTGCACAGCGTACCGGCCACGATCATCACGTCCGACTGACGCGGGCTCGGGCGAAACACCACCCCAAACCGGTCCAGATCGTAACGCGCCGCGCCGGCGTGCATCATTTCGACGGCACAGCAGGCGAGGCCGAATGTCATCGGCCACAGCGAACCCGTGCGCGTCCAGTTGATGAGTTTGTCAGCCGTGGTGGTGACGAACCCTTCGCGCAAAACCCCTTCGATGCTCATATGCTTACCCTGAATCCTTCTGCAATGCTGCCCAAGACGATGACGGCCTTATTCCCAGTCAAGCGCACCGCGCTTCCACAGGAACACGAATCCGACGAGCAGTTCAAGCAGGAAACCCATCATGGAGATAAAGCCCACCCAGCCGATATCGCGCAGCGCGACGCCCCACGGAAACAGGAACGCCGTCTCGAGATCGAACAGGATGAAAAGGATGGCGACGAGATAGTAGCGCACATCGAACTTCATGCGCGCGTCTTCGAATGCCTCGAAGCCGCACTCGTACGGAGAGAGTTTTTCGCTGTCGGGTTTATTGGGGCCGAGGAATTTACCAACCCCAATCAGTACCGCCCCAAGACCGCCACCTACCAGGAGAAACAGCAGGACGGGATAATAGGTTCCGAGGTTCAACTCTACCCTCTTTTGGTTAGTCCAAAAACCGCTCTCGTCGATGTTATGGGGACCAGAAAGCGGATGAACGGTGAGCACAAAATAAAATGCCAGCCAAAGCATAAACGCAAGGCTGGCATCGGAGAACTGTGGTGCCGACGGCGAGACTCGAACTCGCACAGCTTTCGCCACTACCCCCTCAAGATAGCGTGTCTACCAATTTCACCACGTCGGCATTCATATTCTGCAATCCGCTGTCACTTACGAATCGCTTCAAGACCGCTATATTAGCGCTCTTCGGCATTTTGTTCAACGCACAAATCGATTTTTTTTCGATCTTCCTTACAGTTTATTACTTGTCACAACCCCGCCCCGAAACTACTTCGGCACGTCTTGCGGATTGGCCGCCGAAGCCGGCAATGCAACGCTCGCCGCACCCGGCGCCGACGCCGTTGCCGGCGAAGTCGCAGCCGGCAAATTACCAAGGACACCGATGTTTGTCGCCGGCTTGTACGAGCCGAGATACGTGAGCCCCAGCGTCGTCACGAAGAACACGGCCGCCAACACCGCCGTCGTGCGCGAGAGGAAGTTCGCCGACCCCGACGCGCCGAAGAGACTCCCCGACGAACCGCTACCGAATGCAGCGCCCATGTCGGCGCCTTTGCCGTGCTGGAGCAACACCAGACCGATGATGCCCAGCGCGGAAAGCACCTGCACCACGATCAACAACGTTTTCAACAACCCCATCTCATCACCCGTATAGAAGAATCTGATTTGCCGTGCATTTTTGGTGCACTGCATCATGACTATTTCATGCCGTTACGACGAACGGCATCGGCGTCAGCGCGACAAACCCGCCTCGCAAATCGCCAGAAAATCGGCCGCTTTCAATGCCGCACCGCCGATCAATCCACCATCGACATCCGCCATCGAAAACAGCTCGGCCGCGTTATCCGGCTTCACACTGCCGCCGTACAACACCGCCACATCCGTGAGCGCCTCGCCTTTCGCGCGCAATAGCGACCGCAGATGTGCATGCACTGCCTGCGCCTCGGCCGACGTTGCCGTCTTGCCCGTGCCGATCGCCCAGACCGGCTCGTAAGCGACGACCACATGCGCCGCCTGCTCCACCGTCAGCGCCGCAAGCACCGCCCCGAGCTGACGCGCCACGACCGCCGTCGTCTCGCCGGCTTCGCGCTCGGCGAGCGTCTCGCCAACGCACACGATCGGGGTCATGCCGGCATCGAGCACGCGCAACGTTTTCGCCGCGACGCTGGCGTCGGTCTCGCCGTGGTAGGTGCGTCGCTCCGAGTGCCCCACGATCACGAACTGCGCACCGAACTCGGCAATCATCGGCGCCGCGACTTCGCCCGTGAAAGCACCGCTCACCTGCGCCGACACATCCTGCGCACCGTAACCCAGCACCTGCCCCGAGAGGCGGGACTGGCATTGAGCGAGGTAGGGGAACGGCACGCATACCGCCGCAGTGACGCCCGGCGCACTCAACACGGGCGACGCCAGCAGGTCGCCCAGCAACGCCTCATTGCCGGCCACGCTGCCGTGCAGTTTCCAATTCCCCACGACGAGCTTGCCAGCCTTGCGACCCAGGGTGCGAGCCGAAGCTGCAGTACCGATTGTCACGCCTTATCCCCCAATGCGTATGGACGAAAAACCTCTCATTCTAGTGCGTCCGGGCCATGGGGGTCAATTTCGACGGGTCCCGGACACGGGAATCCGCACAAAATAGGAATTTCGCGCGGATTCACCCCGTCAATCGGCGTCAGCCTGCTTGCCAGTCTACTTACCAGCCTACTTACCAGCCTACTTACCAGGTCAGCACGATCTTGCCGACGTGCGTGCTCGTTTCCATCAAAGCGTGGGCTTTGTCCGCTTGCGCGGCCGGGAACGTCTGATAAATGACCGGGCGGATCTTGCCTGCGGCGAACAACGGCCAGACCTTCTCATGCAGGTTCTGCGCAATTGCCGCCTTGAACGCGACGGAACGCGGGCGCAGGGTCGAACCGGTCACCGTCAGGCGTCGGCGCAGCAGCGCGCCCATATCGAGCGTCGCCTTGCTCCCGCCGAGCAGCGCGATGACCGCAATGCGACCGTCGAATGCCAGCGCCTGCACTTCGCGCGGCAGATAGTCGCCGCCGACCATGTCGAGCACGACGTCCACGCCACGATCCTGGGTCAGCGATTTCGTCACGGCGACGAAATCTTCGGTCTTGTAGTTGATGCCGCGCTCCGCGCCGAGTGCTTCGCACGCGCGCGCCTTCTCGTCGGAACCGGCGGTCGCAAAGACGCGATGGCCGAGCGCCACGCCGAGCTGGATCGCCGTCACGCCGATACCGCTCGTGCCGCCCTGCACCAGCAGTGTTTCCTTCTCGCCCGATTCGGTCTCACCGAGGTGGGCGCGATCGAACACATTGCTCCACACCGTGAAGAATGTTTCCGGCAGTGACGCCGCCTCGACATCCGACAGGCCTTGCGGCACCGGCAGCACCTGCGCAAGCGGCGCGGCGCAGTACTCGGCATAGCCACCGCCCTGCACGAGCGCACATACGCGCGAGCCGAGCTTCAGGCCCCAGCGGTTATCCGCGCCATCGAGCACGCCGTCGACGATCTCGCCCGCCACTTCGAGCCCGGGCAGATCCGACGCCCCCGGGGGCACCGGGTATTGCCCGATGCGCTGAAGCACATCGGGACGGTTCACGCCCGACGCCGTCACCTTGATGAGCACTTCGCCCGGCTTGAGTTCGGGGCGCGGCCGTTCGGTAAGCTTGAGCACCTCCGGTGCACCGAATTGGGTAATCTCGATCGCCTGCATCTTGTCTGTCCTCGGTTTTCGGGGCGACGTCCCGCGCGAACGCGGGCGGCCCGTCTCATTAGGGGCGCGACGGCCATGCCGCTGCCGTGCCGGCGAAATCCGCGCACGCGCAATGACACGAACCCGCCTTGAAAATTGTGTCGAGCCGGTACCTTATCACTGACGGCGCGATCGCGCCGGGCGTCGATGCGGAACTGCGCCGCATTCGGGT
Source organism: Pandoraea sp. (assembly GCF_041919235.1). Classification (NCBI taxonomy): domain Bacteria; kingdom Pseudomonadati; phylum Pseudomonadota; class Betaproteobacteria; order Burkholderiales; family Burkholderiaceae; genus Pandoraea; species Pandoraea sp. The sequence goes on along the minus strand of NZ_JAYRUC010000003.1, from coordinate 207,441 downwards.
GCAATGAAGATTATTCGGGACCCATCGAGGCCATTCCTGTCCACGCCGAACGACTCGGAACACGTGCAGGGACACCGTTGCCCGTCGTATTCGGGCGACTCGACGGGTGCGGTCGTGTCGGGTCGTGAAAACTTCGCGCGACGCACCTGGTTACCCCCAAAAGCGGGGCGCCGGCCGCTACGGGCAAATCGGCGCCCCGTCATCGCCGCGAGGACCATCAGGCGACGCCTTCCGCCCCTTCGTCGATCAGCCCGTGCCGTATGGCGTAGCCGGTCAGCTCCGCGCGATCGCCAAGCGCGAGTTTGTGCAGGATTTGTGCGACGTGCGATGCGATCGTCCGCTCGCTCAAGTGCATCGCGTGGGCGACCTCGTTGACGGCCAGGCCGTCGATCAGCATGTGAAACACTTCGTTCTCGCGAATCGACAGGCCCAGATGCCTCTCGCCGTCGTCGCGCACATCGGTGTGGCGCCGCGAACGCGGCCCCCGATGCGATGCCTGCGGTGGCTTTCGGCGCGTGTCCGGCTCGCGCCCCCCTGCGTCGGAAGCCGCCCGCGTGGCCGCCCGGCTTCGTCCGCCTTCGAGTTTCATGCCTGCCTCCCTTGTCAATGACTGCGAAGGACTTCCCCATGCCCGAGCCGCCTGCCTCGCTGCAAGGCGAACGGTGGGCTGGCCTATTGTGCGTCAGTTCATTCACGCTCGTAACTTCAGCGAAGCTGATCGCCGTCGCGCGTCCGATTGGCCGCGCCTAATGACCTCTCAATGTGCGCCCGGAATGTACCCTTTGAATGTGCCCAATGAATGTGCGCGCGGCCGCACTCAGGACAAACGTCGACGCCGACCGACACGACGCGGCGTGCCCGCGCCATCGCACTGCCCCGGTGAGTACCCGCTTACACTGCGCGCACGCCATCGCCATCGCCAGCGCCAGCGCCGTCGCCAAGCACGAAGCGTCCGCGTCCGCCATGCTTCGCCTCGTACAACGCCCGATCCGCCGCCTCGAACAGCATGGCCGGGGTCTTGTCCTCCGCGCATGCCACCATCGCCACGCCGACGCATGCGCCCACGGTCACCTCTGCGACGGACAGCACCATGGGGCGCGATGCCGCATCGAGAATCGACCTCGCCGTGCGCTCAACGTCGCGCACATCCCGGACGTCACGCATGATGACGGCGAACTCGTCGCCACCGAAGCGCGCGAGCGCGTCGCCTTCGCGCACACTCGCGACGAGCCGTTTGGCCAGACGTCCCAATAGCTCGTCGCCCAGCGCGTGTCCCCAGGTATCGTTGACCCGCTTGAAGCGATCCAGATCGACGAACAGCAGCGCCTGCGCACCAGCCCCTTCGCGCGCGCGGCGTACTGCGGCGGCCAGCGCCTGATCGAAGCCCTTGCGATTGAGCAGTCCCGTCAGATGGTCGGTATGCGATTCCCGCCGCCAGCGCCGCTCGTTCGAGCGCTCGATCGTGATATCGCGCACGAACATGTGAACGCCGGCGAGCACGTTGGGTGTCGCCCATTCCGGCTGATAGCTCACTTCGAAGCAGCGAAACGCCGCGTCTTCGCCAAAATCCCAGACGAAAGTGGCGGCCTCTCCTGCGAACGCCCGCGCGAGATGCGGCGCGAATTCGCGATAGAGCGACGCCCCGAGCAACTCGCGCACCGTCGCGCCAAGAATGTGCTCGCGCGGACGACGCAACCGCATTTCACAGGCCCGATTCACAAACGCAAAACGCTCGTCGCCGTCGAGAAACGCCACCAGATAGGGCACACGGTCGGCAATCTCCTGCATACGGCGTACGTGCGCGCGCGCCGCCTCGCGCGACATCTCGAGCGCCTCGGTGCGATCGCCCAGTTGCTCCATCATGTCGCGGAATGCGTTCGCAAGCGCGCCGATCTCGTCGGCCCGCTGCACGGGCAGCGATTGGACGGCGCGCATATCTCCGGCGCTGCGCAGCACGAGGTCTCGCATCGTATCGAGTGGACGCAACATGCGCCGCGCCATCCACCACATGGCGAATGCCGCAACGCCGATCGCCGCCATCGCGAGCAGGATCACGCGACGGCGCACGCGCGCGAGCGGATCGAACGCTTCAGCGCCCGGCATCACCGCCACGACCGACCAGCCCGTCGTGGCCATGGTCGCGCGCGCCACCAGGGGATGCATCGGCAAAATCTCTTTCGCGCCGGGAACTCGCACACCGCACAACGTCTGCACGGCCCCGACGGGGGCGAGAATCTTGGTCACGTCCGCCTGAATGACGTAGCGCGGGGGATGCTCGTTGGTCGTCACGCAGTAGCGGCCGGTCTCGCCGATGGCGTTGCTTGCCAGGTCGACCATGAAATTTTGCCGCAGCAGATTGACCGCGCCGCCGATCACGGCGATCACCTTGCCTTGCGCGTCCACGACAGGTACAGCGAGCACAATGCCCGGCGAACGCGTGATCCTGCCCGCAATCAGCCCCGACACGGCCTGAGGCGCCCCCGCGAGCAATTGCCGGAAATAGGCGCGGTCGGCAATGTCGATGGCCGTGGCCGGAAACGTGGAGTCGTAGAGCATGCGGCCATCGGGCCCTGCCACAAAAAGGGTATTGAAGGTCTCCGGCATCGACACCGACAGATTCGCGAAGGCGTCGAACTGCGCACTCGTCATCGCCGCCGGAGCGCCGATGTGGCGCGCCATGCGATGCAACGCGAGAAACTTCCCGCGCATCTTGTCGTCAAGCTGTTCGGCCACGAGCTTGACCTGCGTGTCCAGTTGCGCTTGCAGCGAGCTTCGCAATTCGCCGTAGACGAAGAACTCGATACCGACGGCCACGCCGACGATCAATATCATCGAGACGAGCGCCGTCGTGGCCGCGACCCGTCCTTTCAACGACTTCACCATACTGGCCCGTGCGAGAGTAGCTTGTGCTGCTTTTGGGTATTTTTGCGAGACCTTACCCTCCGGAACGGCATATTTTCGGGAAACTTGAGCAAGATTCGCAGCCTTCGCGTAACCGGCGCATCGACACGCGCATGCGACGTTGCCGGTCGGCGGCTAACGACGAACGTCGAACCCGTCGTAAAATTGCGCATCCAAAGCGCCACGAGGGTGCGAAACGACCCGCGCCACGCCGAAGCGCCCGCGATACCGCGCCGGGTCGGCGCAAGTCGCCGCACCCCCTCGTGACCCGACTCGCCCGACCCGACTGAATTCATGACGAGCACCCAAGCCCAAGCCACACCCACCGCCCACGCCCCCATGACGCCGATGATGGCCCAATACACGCGCATCAAGGCCGAGCATCCGAACATGCTCGTCTTCTATCGCATGGGCGATTTCTACGAGCTGTTCCATGACGACGCTGCCAAGGCGGCGCGCCTGCTCGACCTGACGCTCACGGCACGCGGCCAATCCGGTGGCCAACCAATCCGCATGGCAGGCGTGCCGCATCACGCCGTGGAGCAGTACCTCGGCAAACTGGTCAAGCTCGGCGAATCGGTGGCCATCTGCGAGCAGATCGGCGACCCGGCCACCGCCAAAGGTCCGGTCGAGCGCAAGGTCGTGCGCATCGTCACGCCCGGCACGCTCACCGACGCCGCGCTGCTCAGCGACAAGGTCGACCAGTATCTGCTCGCCGTGCAAATGCCCGAGGCGCGCCGTGCGCGCGAACGCATTGCCGGACTCGCCTGGCTGTCGCTCGCCAGCGGAGAGCTGCGCCTGATGGAAGTGGCTGCCGACAAACTGCCGCGCGAGCTTGAGCGCATTCGGCCGGCCGAGACGCTCGTGCCGGACAGTGACGTCGATGCCTTCAAGGATTTCTCGCTGGGCACCACGACGCGCGTGCCCGATTGGCATTTCGATACGGCCGCCGGCACACAGCGCCTGCGCGATCAACTGGGCGTTGCGAGCCTGACGGCCTTCGGCTGCGACGGCCTGAGCCCGGCGCTGGGCGCGGCCGGTGCGCTGCTGCAATACGCAGCCGCCACGCAGGGCCAGTCCTTGCGTCATGTGCAAAGTCTGAACGTGGAGCGGGAAGCGGCCTATATTGGTCTCGACGCGGCCACGCGGCGCAATCTGGAACTGACCGAGACGCTGCGCGGCACCGAATCGCCCACGCTGCTCTCCCTGCTCGATACCTGCGGCACGACGATGGGAAGCCGTCTGATGCGCCACTGGCTGCATCATCCGATGCGCGACCAGCAGGTGCCGCAGTCGCGGCAACTGGCGATCGCAACACTGCTCGAAGGCCCGGGTGTGTGGCGTGCGCTGCACAGCGAATTGCGAAACGTGGCAGACGTCGAGCGCATTACGGCGCGCCTGGCGTTGCTCACGGCGCGTCCGCGCGACTTGTCGAGTCTGCGCGACGCATTGCGCCGCCTGCCCGAACTGCACACCACGCTGCGCGCCGTCGAGGCGCGTTCGCCGCTGCTGGCCATGTTGCACGACGACCTCGCAATTCCCGAGGCGGCGCTCGCACTGCTCGGCGCCGTCGCCGAAGAGCCGGCGGCGATGCTGCGCGACGGTGGCGTCATTGCGCGCGGTCACGACGCCGATCTCGACGAGTTGCGCGACATTTCGGAGAACTGCGGCCAGTTTCTCGTCGACCTGGAGGCGCGAGAGCGTGCGCGTACCGGCATCAACAATCTTCGGGTCGAGTTCAACAAGGTGCACGGCTTCTATATCGAAGTCACGCGTGGCCAGACGGACAAGGTACCCGACGACTATCGCCGCCGCCAGACCCTGAAGAACGCCGAGCGCTACATCACCCCGGAACTCAAGACGTTCGAAGACAAGGCGCTGTCTGCGCAGGAGCGCTCGCTTGCGCGGGAAAAGGTGTTGTACGACGCGTTGCTGCAAGCGCTGCTGCCGCACATCGCCGAGTTCAAACGCATTGCGCAGGCGCTCGCCCAGTTGGATGTGCTCGCCGCGCTGGCCGAACGCGCCGAAACGCTGGGTTGGGTGAAGCCCGACCTGGTGGACGAACGCGTGGTCGACATTCGCCAGGGTCGCCATCCGGTCGTCGAGCAACAAGTGGAGCGGTTCATCGCCAACGATTGCTCGCTGGGCGACGCGCGCCGCCTGCTGCTCATTACCGGCCCGAACATGGGCGGTAAGTCGACGTTCATGCGTCAGACGGCCCTCATCGCGCTGCTCGCCTACGTGGGCTGCTACGTGCCCGCCGAAGCCGTGCGCCTCGGGCCGCTCGACGCGATCTTCACGCGCATCGGCGCATCGGACGACCTTGCCGGCGGGCGCTCGACATTCATGGTCGAGATGACCGAGTCGGCCGCAATTCTGCACACGGCCACCGATCAAAGCCTCGTGCTGATGGACGAGATCGGACGCGGCACGTCGACCTTCGACGGCCTCGCGCTGGCATGGGCCATTGCACGGCATCTACTCGGTCACAATCGCTGCTACACATTGTTCGCCACGCACTATTTCGAGTTGACGCAACTCCCCGACGAATTTCCGCAATGCGCGAACGTGCATCTCTCGGCGGTGGAGCACGGTGAAGGGATCGTGTTCCTGCACGCGGTGCAGGATGGCCCCGCGAGCCAGAGCTACGGTTTGCAGGTCGCGCAACTTGCCGGGGTTCCGATGCCGGTGATTCGCGCCGCGCGCAAGCATCTCGCGTTGCTCGAACAACAGGCGCTCGATCCGACGGCACCGCAGCTCGATCTATTCGCACCGCGAACCCCGACGCAAAGCGCCGTCGATGGCGATGTGAACGGAAATTCCGACGATAGCGACACGGTGGACGGCATTCACGCAGCGACGGATGGTGCAGCCGCGCTTGATCCGGCGGCCGAGGCAGCACTTGCGCGACTGGCGCAGATCGATCCAGACGAGTTGCGTCCTCGTGAAGCACTCGACCTGCTGTACGAACTGCGCGGCCTGTTGAACGGCTCCGCCCACTGACACCACCGCTTATGTCCAGTCTGCGTCGCTTGCGCGCCCCTCGCCACTCGAGCATCGGTCTGCTGGCCGTGTGCCTGGTAGCGCTCGCGCTCATGACCGGGCCGGCACCGACGACGGCCGCACCGACAAGCGTGACGGCAAGCGCCACGGCGGCCCAGAAGTCTGCGGCGAAAGCGAAGGCGAAGGCGAAAGGCCCGCGCAAGCCACCGCCGTTCGAATTCGCGGTGCTGGGCAACACGCCGTTCGGCAATACCGAGATGCCCGTGGTGCGCAGCGTGCTGGCCAGCATCGGCGATAGCCAGGCCGCTTTCGTCGTGCACGCGGGCAATCTCAAAAGTGTCACGGAATCGTGCCGAGACGAGCTCATCACGCAGCGCCTGAGCCTGTTCGCCAGCTCACCCAAGCCGCTGATCTATGTGCCCGGCGCGAACGATTGGGCGGACTGTCAGCGCGCCTCCGAAGGCGGTTACAACCCAGTGGAGCGCCTCGACTTCCTGCGCGATCACGCGTTCGACGACGACGCACTGCTCGGGCCGGGCCCCGTGGGCTACGCACACTTCGATCTCACCCGTCAGAGCGACATGGCGCGCTTTCGCCAGTATCACGAAAATGTACGTTGGTTCTATGGCGGCGTGGTGTTCGTCGGCCTGAACATTCCGGGCAACAACAACAATTACCGCTCGGCCGGTGGCCGTAACGGCGAGTTCGAGGATCGGGTCATTGCAACGCGTGTCTGGCTGCAACATGCACTCGTCTACGCGCAGCAAAAGGACGCAATCGGCATGGTGATCGTCGCCCAGGCAGACCCGGTGTTCGAAGCGGAGCGTGGCGCAGGACTGAGAGGTATTTTCTCGAATCGCACCAAACGGCACGGCGTGGACGGTTACCAGGATTTTCGTACGCAATTGCAACGGCTTGCGAGCCGATTCAAGGCGCCGATCCTGCTCATCGACAGCGGCAAGACGATGCATCGCACACAACCGCTGCGAGACGCCCGGGGCACGCTGGTAAGCACGTTCACGCAACTGAGCACCTACGGTTCGCCGACGGCGAATCGATGGGTACGCGTACGCGTCGATCCACGCACGCCACAACTGTTTCATTTCGAGAGCGAGTTGTTGCCGTCCAATAGCGCTGCCGCGCCGGGCGGACAACGCAACGCCAGCACAGCGCCCGTGCCGGCTGGCGCACCGAACGCCGCGTCGAGTGCAAGCGCTGCCAGCGCAGCCGCTTCGGCCTCGGGTGTCATGCCCTACGCCGCGCCATATTCAGCGCTCTACTCGTCGTCGGGCTCACCGAACAGTGCCGATTCCGAGGCCTCCGATCCCAACCAGGGAGTCATGCCCATCGGACCCGCGCTGCGCCCGAACGCCGCTGCGCGCGCGGCCACGCACCGCGACTGAGCACGATCACGTAGGGCCAAGTGTGATCTTTAAAGCGCAAACGCCGAGTCCGGCGCATCGCGTTACGCAATGCGCCGGCTCGGCGAATGTCTTGTGGCGGCCCGCACGCTGTGCGCCGCCCGCCTTGCCACGAGGTGGCGCGATGGTGGGGCGGCGGGGTGACGCCGCAGCGTCAGTGCAGCGTGGGTGCGTCGTCTTCGTCTTCGTCGACGACTTCAAGCCCCGATGCGCCGTGCGCATGCTGGTGCTCGATCTCTTCCTCGGTCGCCTGGCGCACGTCGGCCACCGTCAGGTCGAAACGCAGCGCCATGCCCGCGAGCGGGTGATTGCCATCGAGCACGACCTTGTCTTCAGCCACGTCCGTCACCGTGTAGATCAGCGCGTCAGCCTCTTCGTCGCCATCTTCCGGCGTGCCTTCGAACTGCATGCCGACTTCGAGCGGCTCGGGGAAACGGCCACGCTCTTCGACCTTGACCATCTCGGGATCGTAGTCGCCGAACGCGTCGGCCGGTTCCAGTTGAAGCTGCGTCTGATAGCCCACGTCCTGACCATCGAGCGCTTCCTCGATCTTGGGGAACGTGCCATCATAGCCGCCGTGCAGATAAACCATCGGCTCGGCGCCACTTTCCTCGATCAGGTTGCCCTGAGCGTCCGACAACTTGTAAGTCACCGAGACGACGGTATTCTTTTCGATCTTCATCAAACTCTCCGAAAAACAGCCCGCATTATACGCGCAGCCGCATGACAGCGCCCCGAAAGCGGCACGACGCCATATCAAGGCGAACGAACGAGCACCGAACGCGTTCGCATCGCGCCGCCTGCAATCGCTTCGTGCCGCTTCGTGCCGCTTGCGCCACTTTGCACGGTTTCGCGCAAGGCTGCTATCGGGAGGCCGCACATGTCATCCCGACTTTTGCCGTCACCTATTAACGCATCGATCTACGCATGACGACCTCCCGCTCTCCCTCGACGCTGCTCGGCGGCCTCGCGCCCGACGCCTTCATGAAGCGCTACTGGCACAAGCGCCCACTCCTCATTCGTCAGGCCATCCCCGGCTTCACGGCGCCGCTCTCGCACGACGCGCTGTTCGCGCTGGCCGCACGCGATGACGTCGAATCGCGCCTCGTCAGTCACACGCGCAAGCACTGGCAACTCGAGCACGGCCCGTTCGACGCCGACGCGCTTCCGCCATTGACGCGCAAACAGTGGACCCTTCTCGTGCAAGGCGTGAATCTTCACGCGCCGGAAGTCGATGCCCTCATGCAACAGTTTCGCTTTGTTCCCGATGCCCGTCTCGACGACGTGATGATCAGTTACGCCACCGACGGTGGTGGCGTCGGCCCGCATCTCGATTCCTATGACGTCTTTCTGCTCCAGGCGCATGGCAAGCGGCGGTGGCGCATCGGCGCGCCGCGCGACAGCACGTGGCTCGACGGCGTGCCTCTGCGCATCCTGAAGCACTTCGAAGCCGAAGAGGAATGGGTGCTGGAGCCCGGCGACATGCTGTATCTGCCGCCCGGCTATGCGCACGACGGCGTTGCGCAAGGCGAATGCATGACGTATTCCATCGGTTTTCGCGCCCCGCTGGAGCAGGAAATGCTTCAGAACTTTCTGTACTACCTTGCGGAAAATGCCCCCGAATTGCCGTTCGCGCGTCATTTCGCCGGCCGATACGCCGATCCTGGGCAGTCTGCGGTGAAGCATCCGGCGGCATTGCCCGACGCCATGATCGAGACTCTCGTCGCCCAGCTCGAGAAAGTGCGCTGGGGACAGAAAGAGGTGGAGGACTTTCTCGGACGCTGGCTGAGCGAGCCGAAATCGCATGTGTTTTTCGAACCGCCACAGACGCCGATATCGATGACGCGTTTCGTGCGCGAGGCCTCCACACAGGGTCTGGCGCTCTCGCCCAAGACGCAATTGTTGTATCGACGCAACCGGTATTACATCAACGGCGAGCCGCTCGAAGTCCCCGTCAATGCACGATCGACGTTACGGCTGCTTGCCGATCGACGCCAGCTAAATGCCAGCGAATGCGCGAGTTTCGAGCAAAAAGACCAAGAAATCGTTGAAATTCTGTACGATTGGTATGCTTCGGGATGGTTGAGACTCGAGGCCGACTCGAAGACCGTGCGAAAGTTGCGCCCGGTAAGGAAAAAAGCGGGGTAATTACGCGAGATTGACGTGACGGGTTGGGGAAAACCCAATATAATTTCTCGCCAAGCAGCTTGCATGACCAAGGGTAATCCTCAATTGCCGAAGTCTCGCAATCGGCTTTGCGCTGGCAAGAGCGTATTACCGTAACTAATATTCATTCGCTTGTCTTCTACCATAAAAGGACGTGATCATGAAGAAGTCTCTCCTCGTCGCTTCGTTGTTGGCTATTGCCCTGACCGCCTGCGGCAAGAAGGAAGAAGCCGCTGCTCCGGCTGCTGACGCTGCCGCTTCGGCTGCTGCCGCTGCTTCGGACGCTGCTTCGGCTGCTGGCGCTGCTGCTGATTCGGCTGCTTCGGCTGCTGGTGCTGCTGCTGACACGGTCGCTTCGGCTGCCGGCGCTGCTGCTGACGCCGTTGCTTCGGCTGCTGACGCTGCTGCCAGCAAGTAATCGCCCGCTGCCGCAAGGCAGTTGAGCAAAAAAAGCCGGTCTTTCGACCGGCTTTTTGTCGCCCCTACGCTCCACACGTCCTACACGCCTCACACTCGCCGGCGCCCGCCGCAGACGCCCGCCCTCTTTCGGACAACACGCGATCGCGCCCCCGATCAAGCGGCAACGCCATCGTCGGTCAGCAGGTCAGCCAGTCGAAACCGCCCGCCTGTGTCGCCACGAGGATCTCTGTCGCCTCGCTGCCGATCACGCCCGACATCGCCGCCATCGCCAGTTCCGCTGTATTGTTCTGCTCGCTCAGATGCGCGCAAATCACGCGCTGTAGCTTCACCCGGTCGATCGCGCCCAGAATCTCCGCCGCCGCATCGTTCGCCAGATGACCATAGGTGCCGCCAATCCGCGCCTTGAGCGACGCTGGATATTTGCTGTTCGCCAGCATGTTCCGGTCGTGGTTGCATTCGAGCACCAGGGCATCACAACCGCCGAGTGCGGCGATGAGGTGCGCGGTCGGGCATCCGGCATCCGTCAGCACGCCCAAGCGGCGAGCGCCGTCGGAAAACACGAACTGCAACGGTTCACGCGCGTCGTGCGGCACGGTGTAGGGATATAGCTCGATGGCCCCCACGGCGAACCGCTCGTCGGCGCGGCACCAGCGCACGCGCGCGTCGTCGCCGTCAGCCTTGAGCGTGGCGTGCACCTTGACGGCTTGCCCCGTCCCCCAACTCATGATGAGGGGAATCTGGTACTTGCGAGTGAGGGAAAGCGCGCTGCCGATGTGATCGGCATGCTCGTGGGTGATGACAATGGCGTCGAGCGACGCCACATCGATCGAGCGCGCCGACAGGCGTCGCTCGACCTCTCGCATCGAGAAACCGCAATCGAGAAGAATGCGTGTCGTGGAGGCGCCTTCCGACGCCTCCACCAGCAGGGCATTACCTTCGCTGCCGCTGCCCAGACTGGCGAACCGCATGCCCCGCCCTAACGGAGCTGGTTGCCGATCACACTGATGATCGTCTGCGCGATCTTCGAGTTGTCGACGTTACCCTTGTCGTCGAGCACCTGCACGCGGGTCTGGCTATCGCCACGCCCCTGCACGTTCACGCTGTACTTCTTGGCCTTCTTGCTGTCCTGCACTTCCTTGGCATGGAACAGGCTGTAGAAGAAGCCATTGTCCTTCGCAAGCGATGCCGGATCGACGTAGCTGACAAAGTAAAGACCCTTCTCGCGGTCACGATCGTCCACGGTGAAGTTACCCCGGTCGAGCGCAACGCCGACACGACGCCAGGCACGATCGAACGGCTCGTTGATGTCGAGATACGCAGCATCGGCCGTCCGCACGATCTGGCTCGACGGGCCGCCCGCCTTGGCGCTTTCGACCTGCGCCTTCGCTTGATCGGCTTGCACACCGAAACGCTGCATCAACTTCGTCAGGAAGATCGCCTCGAGACCCGGATCGTTCGGCGCCGGTTCCCACTTGGTCGTATCCTTCTGCGAGTTCGTGAACACTTCCACCATGCGACGATGCGTGATGTAGATGTCGGTGCCACCGTCCGGATCACGCTCCACCCGAGTGCGGAAGCGGTCACGCTCGCCGGTCGAATACAAGCCGTCGAGCACCTTGCCGAGCAGATCGCGGATGATGTCCTGATTCAGCTTGGCGCGGTTCTCCGCCCAGTCGGTTTCCATCACGCCCGTGTCCGGCGAATCGGTCGTGAGCACAAAGCCATTCTCTTGCCAAAACTCGCGCAGCGTCGGCCACAGGTCGCCCGGGGCTTTCTGAATCACCAGCCAGCGCTCATTGCCATCGCGCACGACCTTCATGCCCGGCACGGCCGGCAGCACGGTGTCCGTCGGGTTGGCCTCGACCACCTTCTGCTGGGTCTCGTAGTTCGACAGCGTGGCGGTGCCACCCGGCGTCACATACTTTCGATCGGTAACCTGAACGTTGGTCAGGTCGGGCGGAACGTCGAGCGTGGGGCCGAGCTTCGCGCTCTTGTAATCGACCTTGTCGGAGGACAAAGCGCTCGAAAGCGAGCTGCATCCGGCGACGAGGGCCACCGAGGCGATAGCGGCCCATGCCAGCACGGGACGAGCTACGGAATTACTGACGATTCGTTTCATGAGTCGCAAAAAAAGGGGTGGGCAATCGAACCCGGGTGCCGGAACGACAGCTTAGACAACGGCGATGTTGGCCGACTTGAGGGCACCAAGCACCGTGTCCTGATACGCCTGCGCAAGCGGCGTGAGCGGCAGTCGGATGCCCGACGCGATCATGCCCATCTGTTGCAGCGCCCACTTCACGGGGATCGGATTGGATTCGACGAACATGGCGCGATGCAGCTCGAACAACTGGAACTGCAGCTCGCGTGCCTTGGCCACATTGCCGGCCGTCGCAGCGACGCACAGTTCGTGCATCGCACGCGGTGCCACGTTGGCAGTGACCGAGATATTACCCTGACCGCCCATGAGCATGAGCGCAACAGCCGTCAGGTCGTCGCCGCTGTACACGGCGAAGCTCTTCGGGGCACGCCGGATCAGGTCGATGCCACGATCCAGATTGCCCGTGGCGTCCTTCACGCCCACAATGCCGGGCACTTGCGCCAGACGCAGCAGCGTGTCGTTGCTGGCGTCCGCCACGGTACGGCCGGGCACATTATAGAGGATGACCGGAAGCTCGACGGCTTCGGCAATGGCACGAAAGTGCTGGTACTGGCCTTCCTGCGTGGGCTTGTTGTAGTACGGCACGACCTGCAGCGACGCATCGGCGCCCACCTGCTTCGCATGCTTCGTCAGCTCGATGGCTTCAGCCGTCGAATTGCCGCCCGTGCCCGCGATCACCGGCACCTTGCGGCCGCGCGACTCGCCGGCTTGAGCGGTTTGCCGTACGGCGATCTCGATGAGCTCACAGTGTTCTTCGACGGTGACCGTCGGCGACTCGCCCGACGTGCCGACGATTACGATACCGTCGGTGCCTTCGTCGACGTGCCAGTTGATCAGGTTACGCAGGGCTTCACGGTCAAGGCTGCCATCCTCTGCCATCGGCGTGACAATCGCGACGATACTGCCTTGAATCGGAGTTTGGGTAGTCATGGTTGATCGAACAATTCAGCGATAAGGGTGGATTGTAGCGGATTACGCCGCCGGCTCGTACAGCGCGGCACCGCCGGGGTTTTCCCCGGGGGCGGCGCGCGTCGCGCACACGCGCTGTACGCACGCTGCACGCGGTGCCACCAACGTAACGTCCTCGAAGCCCGCCACGCGCAAACCCGCCTCGCGCGCCACGTCGAGCAATTCACCCGGCGCGAGCAGGAACAGCGGATTGGACGGCTTTGCGTGCCGTTCGTTTCCTTGCGCGAAGGTTTCGTAAATCAGAACGCCGCCAGGCGCGACACTGGCAACGATACGCGGGAACAGCGGCCGGTGCAGATAGTTCGTGACGACGACGGCATCGTACGTCACCCCCTCGGCCAACGGCCACGGCCCATGCTCCAAATCGGCGACGAGCGTTGTGACGTTCGCCAGGGTTGACATCGTGGCAAGCGCCGCCGCATCGCGGTCGATGGCGCTCACGTGGACGCCGCGAGACGCGAGCCACCGCGCGTGGCGTCCATGGCCGCAAGCAAGATCGAGCGCACGCGCACCCGACGGGATCAGGTGCGCCCAGCGCACCAGCCACGACGATGGCGCGCCGGTGCCGTGCACTTCCGCGCTGCGAACGGCCGTGTCCGTCATGAATATTGCAGTCCCATCGCTTCGCGCACTTCGCGCATGATCTCCTGCGCGGACTTCCGAGCCTTCTCACATCCGTCGGCCACAATGGCGCGCAGCAGCGATGGGTCGTCCATGTACTTTTGAGCGCGCTCGAGCATGGGCTGCTGCTCGCGCAGAATGCCTTCGATCACCGGCTGCTTGCACTCGAGGCATCCGATACCGGCACTGCGACAGCCCTTCTGCACCCAGGCGCGCGTGTCGTCATCGCTATAGACCTGATGCAATTGCCACACCGGGCACTTGTCGGGATCGCCCGGATCGGTACGACGCACGCGTGCCGGATCCGTCGGCATCGTGCGCACTTTCTTGGTGATCGACTCCGCGTCTTCGCGCAGGCCGATGGTGTTGTTGTACGATTTCGACATCTTCTGGCCGTCGAGCCCCGGCATGCGCGACGCCGGCGTGAGCAACGCCTGCGGCTCGACCAGAATCAGCTTGCGCGCGCCTTCGAGATAGCCGAAAAGCCGCTCACGGTCACCCATGGACAGCGACTGCGACTCGGAGAGCATTGCGCGCGCCTGCTCAAGCGCCTCGTCGTCGCCCTGCTCCTGATAGGCCGTACGCAGTTCCAGGTATATCTTTGAGCGCTTGCCGCCGAGCTTGCGTGCTGCCGCCAACGCCTTCTCTTCGAAGCCGGTCTCGCGGCCGTACAGATGGTTGAAGCGGCGCGCGATTTCGCGTGTCATCTCGACGTGTGGCACCTGATCTTCACCCACCGGCACATGCAGCGCGCGGTAAAGCAGAATGTCGGCCGCCATGAGCACCGGATACCCCAGGAAGCCGTACGTCGACAGGTCTTTCTCCTTGAGCTTCTCGATCTGTTCCTTGTATGTCGGCACGCGTTCGAGCCAGCCCAGCGGCGTGCTCATGCCGATGAGCAGCGCCAGTTCGGCATGCTCGGGCACCTTGCTCTGAATGAAGAGCGTGGCCTGATTCGGATCGATCCCTGCGGCCAGCCAGTCGATCAAGACATCCCATACGTTCTGTGCGATGACTTCCGGCGTTTCGTAGTGCGTGGTGAGCGCGTGCCAATCGACCACACAGAAGTAGCACGGGTACTCCGACTGAAGCTGAATCCAGTTTTTGAGCACGCCGTGATAATGACCGAGGTGCAGACGGCCGGTCGGTCGCATGCCAGAGAAAACGCGTTCGGGGTACATGGTCTCGTTATGTTCTGCAAAAACTTCAGGAAATCAGCGACAGCAGCGGCGTGAGCATCCAGACGATCAGGTCGCGCCCCCATTGGATCAGCGGCCACAGCCACAGGCGGCCGAGCACCCCGCTGACCACCAGGGCCATCACGATGAAAAAACCATAAGGTTCCACGCGCGAGAGCAGGTACGCCGCACGCGCGGGCAGTAGCGACACGAGCACGCGTCCGCCATCGAGCGGCGGCACCGGAAACAGGTTGAACATGCACATCACGAGGTTCACCACGAGGCCGGCCTGCGCCATCATCATGAAGAAAGGCTCGCGAACACCGGCCATTTGGAGCCCCACAGCGAGCAGCGCCCACAGAATCGCCTGCGCGAAGTTACAGAGCGGACCAGCCAGCGCCACCCAGATCGTGTCGACGCGCGGGTTGCGCAGACTGCCGAACGCGACCGGCACCGGCTTGGCATAGCCGAACAGGAACGCCCCGCTCGTCATGAAATAGAGCGCCAGCGGCACGAGTACCGTACCGATGGGATCGATGTGTTTGAGTGGATTGAGCGTCACCCGCCCCATCAGGAACGCCGTGGGGTCGCCAAAATACTTTGCCACGTAGCCGTGGGCGGCCTCGTGCAACGTGATGGCGAAGAGGACGGGGAGCGCGTAGACCGCAATGGTCTGGATCAGGTCTGCATTCATAGCCGGCTATTGTATCAAGCACACCTGCACGCCAGTATTACGGCGTATTGCAAAGCGGTAGGGAAGCGATGTGTCACGACAGGCCGAACGGCGCGAGCGAGCCGCGCCCGCGGCGCAACGCTTCGGGGGGCGTCACGGTCAGATCGACCACGGTCGACGGCTCTTTAGGACAGGCCCCGCCGTCGATCACCAGATCCAGTTCCTTTTCCAGGCGCTCGCGGATCTCTTCGGGGTCGTTCAGCGGCTCGGTTTCGCCCGGCAGAATCAGTGTGGTGGCGAGCAACGGCTGCCCCAGTTCCGCGAGCAACGCCAGCGTGATGGCATGTTCCGGCACACGCAGGCCGATGGTCTTTCGCGACGGATGCGAGAGCCGGCGCGGCACCTCCTTCGTCGCCTCCAGGATGAATACGTACGGCCCCGGTGTCGTCGCCTTGATCAGCCGGTACTGCCGGTTGTCGACCATGGCGAACTCGGCCAGTTCCGACAGGTCGCGCACCAGTAGCGAGAGCAGTTGCTTGTCGTCGAGACCGCGAATGCGGCGCAGGCGATCGACGGCCTGCTTGTCGTCGATGTGACAGGCAATCGCGTAGCTCGAGTCGGTCGGCAAGGCCACGATACCGCCCTTGTCGATGATCTGCGCGGCCTGCTTGATGAGTCGTGACTGAGGGTTTTCCGGATGAATCTGGAAGAATTGCGACATAGCGTCGGAAGGTTACTGCCAGCGGCTCCAGACCGGCGTGAGATCGTCGGGTAGCGCAGGCAGCTTACCGAGCAGCGCACGGCTCTCGGTCGGTCCATGGAAATCCGAGCCGCGCGACGCCAGAAAATCGTACTGACGCGCGACGTCGGCATACTCGCGGTATTGCTCCGGCGTGTGGCTGCCGGTGATCACTTCGATCGCCTCGCCCCCCAGTTCGCGGAACTGATCGAACAGCACCCCGAACTCGAGCGGCGTGAATTTGTAGCGGCCCGGATGCGCAACGACGGCAATGCCGCCCGCGCCCCGAATCCACGTCACGGCGTCCTCGAGCGTTGCCCATCGGTGCGGCACATAGCCGGGACGCCCCTCCACAAGGTACTTCGTGAACACCTCGGAGACCGACGCGCATTTGCCGATCTCCACGAGATAGCGCGCGAAATGCGTGCGGGAAATCAGATCGGGATTGCCGACGTGGCGCAGCGCACCCTCGTAGGCATTCGGAATGCCCGCGGCCGCCAATTGCTCGCTCATCTGCTGCGCCCGCGTTGCCCGGCCGCCCCGCGTGGCCGCCAGCCCGTCGATCAGCGCGGCGTTATCCGGATCGAGATTCAGCCCAACGATATGCACCGTGCGATTCGCCCACGTAATGGAAACTTCCACGCCGCTCACGTAACGCATGCCGAGCGCTTCGGCCGCCTCACGCGCCTCGCGCTGGCCGCCGATCTCGTCGTGGTCGGTCAGCGACCACAGGTCGACACCGGCTTCGAACGCGACCTGCGCCACGTCGGCCGGCGCAAGCGTGCCGTCCGACACTTTGGAATGACAATGAAGATCCGCGTTGAGCATGGTGAACCGCCGGGCGATGACACGTCCGCTCCGTCTTACGCCGGCGTGTGACGTGGTAATGACGTCTTCATTCTACCGCTCAAGTGAGCGCGACGCGAGTTGCCCGCGCACTCACGTCCCGCAGAAGTCGTCGATCAGCTTCGCCACCGCTTCGGGTTGATCGTGATGGAGCATATGGCCCGCATCGGCCACGAAGGCTTCCGTCAGGCTCGGAAAGGCCGTGAAGCGCTCCCGGAACGCCGCTTTGCCCTGCGCCCCGACGAAATGTTGCAGAACTTCCGAGTCCGTCGCTTCGACATGGAGCACCGGCGCACTCACGTTGCGCCATACGGCCATTGCTTCGTCGAGCCGGTACGGGTACGGATTCGCGATCTTGTGCGCCGCATCGGCGAGCAAATGCCATTGCCCGTCGCTCGCCTGACGCGCCCAGCGTTGCGCCAGCCACGCCGCCCGTGCCTGCGTGAGGCGCGGATTCGTCCTGCGCAGCCGCGCCGCCACCTCGTCGAGCGAGGCGTAGGGCCGCAGCGTCGGCACATTCTGCAAGTCGTCCAGCCAGCGGCCGAGCTGTCGGATCGCCGCAGTCGGCTGCGACGGCGGCAGGCCGAAGCCCTCGAGGTTCACGAGCCGCCGCACGCGAGTCGGCCGTACCCCGGCATACAGGCACGCGACGTTGCCGCCCATGCTGTGGCCGATCAGGTTGATGGCTTCGCCGGGCGCGGTGTAGACGTCGAGCAACGCTTCGAGATCGGCCAGATAGTCCGGAAACCAGTAGCTGCCGCAGCGGCCGTCGGCGACCGGCCAGTCGGTGAGGCCGAAGCCGCGCCAGTCCGGCGCGAGCAGATGCCACCGCTGGGCCAGCGTTTGCGCGACGAATTGGAACGACGCCGACACGTCCATCCATCCGTGCAGCGCAAACAGTTTCGGCGCGCCGGGCGTGCCCCACTGCCGGACATGATGGCGCAGCCCGCGCACGGTCAGAAATTCGGATCGCGATTCGGTCATGACGCTGGCGAGAGTGAAGGTGGAAACGACGGGGGAATTGCCGAGTATATCGGCATCACAAATGCACATGGCGGAGTGGCCGCGCCCGTCATGCGAGCGCCTGCAGCGCCGCGAGTTCATCGTCATCGAAACCCGCCGCCCGGCGCGCTTCCAGATTGAACGGCCCGCGCAGCCGCGGTGCGCCGTATTGCGCCGCCAGCCGGGTGTACGTTTCGATGGGATCGCACCCCGAACGCTCGCAGCCCCAGCGATACCATCGGTTCCCGATGGCGACATGCCCGATTTCGTCACGCAGGATGATATCGAGGATGGCCGCGCCGGCTGCATCGCCCACGCTGGCAAGCTTGGCCTTGATCGGTGGACTGGCGTCGAGCCCGCGCGCCTCCAGGGTGCGCGGCACCAGCGCGAGGCGGGCCAGCCAGTCGCCGGACGTGCGCCGCGCCATCTCCCACAGGCCGTCGTGCGCGGGAAAGCAGCCGTAGTGATAGGCGTCGCCCAGCGTCTGGAGGTGTGTGGCGAGCAGCGAGAAGTGATAGGCCTCCTCCGCCGCGACCTGGAGCCAGTCGTCGTAGTACTCGACGGGCAGGCCGTCGAAGCGCCACAGCGCGTCGAGCGCAAGGTTGATCGCGTTGAATTCGATGTGCGCAAGCGCATGCAGCAGCGCGGCACGGCCCTCGATCGACGTCACGGCGCGCTGCTTCAACGCCCGCGGGGACACCAGCCGGGGCGTCGCAGGACGCCCGGGAATGCCCATATCGCCCGCGTTTGCGTCACCGGTCAATGTGCCCGGAAGGGTCGAAGGGGTCGAAGGGGTCGAAGGGGTCGAAGGGGTCGAAGGGGTCGAAGGGGTCGAGGCGGACGAGGCGGTCGAGGCGGACGAAGGAACCGAACCGGCCATTGCGAAGTGCTGTCCTGGGTGCCAACACGCAACGCCATTGCGCACGGCGTCGCGAAGCGCCGTCACGCGCTCGGCCTTTTCGTACGGGTCGCAAAGACGCAGCAACGCCAGCGCACGCGAGCGAGCGCAATCGGGCATGCCTGACGCGTTGCGGCTCAGATCAGCCCCGGCGAGATCCTCGGGGACGGGACTAACGGGGACGGCGTTGCCCGCCGGACCGCCGCTGGGCAAAGGAGTGGAATCGGCCATGACGTTACAATAGCGAATTCCTCGATTTTAACCGCGAACCGAAGCCGCCATGCCGATCTATAAACTTGGAGACAAGACCCCGCAGATCCACGAGAGTGCTTTCGTGGCCGACACCGCCAGCATCATCGGTGAAGTGATTCTCGCGGAGAACAGCAGCGTGTGGCCGGGTGTGGCAATTCGCGGTGACAACGAGCCGATCAAGGTCGGCATCGGTACCAACGTGCAGGAGGGTGCCGTCCTGCACGCCGACCCGGGATATCCGCTCACGCTGGCCGACGGCGTGAGCATTGGCCACCAGGCGATGCTGCACGGCTGCACCGTGGGCGAAAACTCGCTCATCGGCATTCAGGCAGTGCTGCTCAACGGCGCGGTCATCGGTCGCGACAGTCTGGTCGGTGCGGGCGCGCTGGTCACCGAACGCAAGACGTTCCCTGACCGTTCCCTGATTCTGGGCGTGCCCGCCAAGGTCGTGCGCGAGCTGACCGACGAGGAAGTCGCGAACCTCAAGCGCAACGCAGACAGCTATGCGACGCGCCGTCAGGTCTTCAAGGAACAACTGGTGCGCATCGGCTGAGCGAGCCGACGGCGGCGGCACACGCTGACAGTCCGGTGGGCGCGCCTGCGCCGTGGCGGTGTGTTGAAAACGCGGCGTGCGCCCCCAGATTACGCAATATTGACGCGCCAATCGCCAGCCGTTGTGTCTCACATGGGCCCGTTGGTGCGGCTTCTCCCATGCAGCGCCGCCCGCCAACACAACTGCCGTTGCCGCGTTTTTCAGGAATTCGACCGTGTCCGATCAACTTCAGAAATTCATGTTCGACGCCGCCCCGGTGCGCGGCGAGTATGTCAGCCTCGACGCCACCTGGCGCGCCGTGCTGGAACGTCACGACTATCCGGTGCCGGTGCGCCATTTGCTCGGCGAGATGATGGCCGCTGCCGCCCTGCTCACGGCCAACGTCAAATTCGATGGCGCACTGATTCTGCAACTGCACGGCGACGGCCCGGTCACCATGGTCGTCGTCGAATGCAACGCCGACCTGACGATGCGCGCCACAGCAAAGTACAGCGGGGAGATCCCGGAGAACGCAACGCTCAAGTCGCTCGTCGACGTCAATGGCCGCGCACGCTTTGCCATCACGCTCGACCCGCGCGTCAAGCAACCGGGCCAGCAACCGTATCAAGGCGTGGTGCCGCTCTCCGACGAACACGGCCCGCTTCCGGACATGGCATCGGTACTCGAGCACTATATGCATCATTCCGAGCAGCTCGACACACGTCTGTGGCTGGCGGCGGACGACCACCATGCCATCGGCATGCTGCTGCAAAAGCTGCCCGGTCATGGCGGCACGGCAGGCGCCGGCGCCGAACGCGCCCCCGAGCAGGACGAGGACATGTGGAATCGCGTCTGCCAACTGGGTAACACACTCAAGCGCGACGAAATGCTGAGCACCGACCGGGAAACCCTCCTGAATCGCCTGTTTTGGGAAGAGACGGTGCGCGTGTTCGAGCCTCAGGTCACGGCGTTTCGCTGCACGTGCTCGCACGAGCGGGTGGCCGGTATGCTGCGCACGCTCGGCGAAGCGGAAGTCATGAGCGTGTTCGAAGAACGTCCCGATGTCGAAGTGGCATGCGAGTTTTGCCGCCAGACCTATCACTTCGACAAGGTGGATGCGGCGCAGCTCTTCACGCAGCCGTCGCACGCTGCGCCGACCGGGCAGCATTGAAAGACGTCGAGATCACAGACGCGCGCGACGCCCCGTGCGCGCGTGAATTTCGCGTCGGTGACCGCGCCCGGCCTTGCGCCTCGCCGCAACGCGGTCGATCCAAGGAGAATCGTTCATGTCACGAATCGCTCCCATCGCTCCCATCGCTCCTGTTGCTCGTTCGTCCACCGCCCGGCGAAGTCAACCCGTCGCCGCCGGGCTGAGCGCGCTTGTGCTGACGATCGCAGCCGGCTGCACGCAATTGCAACTGCCACCGCCCAACGCGCCCGCGGCGCGCCTGCCCGAGACGCACGGCGCCCCGGACATGACCGACGCTCAGAAGCAGAATCTGACACGCCTGAACCAGCGGATCTACGACGAACAGGAAACGGCCATCGAGCGCGAACGCGCACAACGCGCCATTGACAATGCGTTGCGCAGCTACGGTAGCAGCGCATATTTCTATGGCGGTTGGGGCGGGGCCGCAGGGTACGGGCCGGGGTGGTACGGCCCCGGGTGGTACGGACCGGGAGGATATGGCGGATACGGCGGATACGGCGGATATAGCCCGCACTCGTCGATCGGGATCGGCGTGGGCTTCTAACGCACGCCATCGCGCGCTGGCATGAAAAAAGGCACCCTCGGGGTGCCTTTTCCTTTTATCGTGCGCGCGTCATGCCGAAGGCGATCAATTATGCTGAGCCTTGTGTCCCGATGGCGCCCGGCCTTTCGTCGGTGACGCAGTGGGTGCGGCTGGCGGCGCAGCAGCGACCGACTTGTGTGCGGGTTCGGTCGATGAAACGAGCGGCCCATCGGCAGCGGAAGCCGTCTGCGGTCCGCCAGCGCCGTCCGGCGCCACGAACTGTACGAAGACTTCCCCGTCCTTGACCATACCCAGCTCGAAACGAGCGCGTTCCTCGATCGCCGCCGTGCCGTCCTGCAAATCCTGCACTTCGCCGGCAAGACGATCGTTACGTTCCTTCAATTGCTCATTCTTCTGCTGTTCGGCGCTCAATTCGTCGCGCAGTTCGTGCACGTACAACCAACCGCCGTGGCCGAACCAGAGCGGATACTGGATCGCCACCAGCAGCAGCACCAGTATCGAGGTCACCATTCGCATGCTTTCGCCTGGCAAGAATTCCGGGAAGGCCGCCCCGACGGGCTTTGGGGCTCAACTTCCCGGGAAACGGAATTAGCGCAGATTGTAGAACGTTTCCTTGCCCGGATACGACGCGATATCGCCGAGATCCTCTTCAATGCGCAGGAGCTGGTTGTATTTGGCAATACGGTCGCTGCGCGAGAGCGAACCGGTCTTGATCTGACCGGCGTTGGTACCCACGGCGATGTCGGCGATCGTCGAGTCTTCGGTCTCACCCGAGCGGTGCGACACCACCGCCGTGTAACCGGCGCGCTTGGCCATTTCGATGGCCGCGAACGTCTCGGTGAGCGTACCGATCTGGTTGATCTTGATGAGGATCGAGTTGGCAACACCCTGCTCGATGCCCTGCTTCAGAATCTTCGTGTTGGTCACGAACAGATCGTCACCGACCAATTGCACCTTCTGGCCAAGCTTCTCGGTCAGAATCTTCCAGCCGGCCCAGTCGTCTTCCGACATGCCGTCCTCGATCGAGACGATCGGGAACTTGTCGCACAGGTTGGCCAGATAATCGGCGAACTCTTCCGAGGTCAGCGAAAGTCCCTCGCCGGCCAGTTCGTACTTCCCGTCCTTGAAGAACTCGGTCGAGGCGCAGTCCAGCGCCAGCAACACGTCGTCGCCCATGCGATAGCCGGCGTTCTCGACGGCCTGCTCAATGGTCGTCAGGCACTCCTCGTTCGACGCGAAGTTCGGTGCGAAGCCGCCTTCGTCGCCCACGGCCGTGCTCATGCCTTTCTCAGCGATGATTTTCTTCAACGCATGGAAGATTTCGGCGCCGCAACGCAGCGCTTCGCGAAAACTCGCCTGCCCGACGGGCATGACCATGAATTCCTGGATGTCCAGGCTGTTGTTGGCATGCGCGCCGCCGTTGACGATGTTCATCATCGGCACCGGCATTTGCATGGCTCCCGAACCGCCGAAGTAGCGGTACAGCGGCAGGCCGGCTTCTTCCGCAGCCGCCTTGGCCACGGCCATCGACACGGCCAGCATGGCATTCGCACCGAGGCGCGACTTGTTGTCGGTGCCGTCGAGTTCGATCAGGGTCTTGTCCAGGAACGCCTGTTCGGCGGCATCCAGGCCCATGATCGCTTCCGAAATCTCGGTATTGATGTGCTCGACAGCCTTCTGCACGCCCTTGCCGAGATAGCGACTCTTGTCGCCGTCGCGCAGTTCGATCGCTTCGCGCGAACCGGTCGATGCGCCGGACGGCACTGCCGCACGCCCCATCACCCCCGACTCCAGCAGCACGTCGCACTCGACCGTCGGGTTACCGCGCGAGTCCAGCACTTCGCGCCCGATGATATCTACGATTGCACTCATGTATTCCTCGGTATTTGAATGTCAAAAACGCTAAAGGGAACTGCTTCGCGCCGCGCCCCGTCACCTGCCGCGTACACGTCGGGCGCGCGCGCCGAATCCTGACGTGAATGCCGATGCTGCACTCGCGCGCGCATCGGCAGAACAAGAGATAGTAGATAAACGGGGATGCAACGGCGTCTCGAAATGAGGCACAGCGGCCTGTGGGATGACATCGATGTCGACGGTGCGCTCGGCGTACGGCACACGGGCATCTCCTTGAGGGCTCGCCCTCGCGGCGGCCGCTGACGGCCACTGCGCCACAAGCTTAACGACTCGACGCCGCGCTGCCAAGGCGTCTGAGCGCTATACCCGTCCTGTGAGCGTGCTGATATTGCCCCCAGGACGGCTTGTCTCATTTCAGTTGAAATTACTTTCCAGGAACTCGCCCTGCTTCACCGCCGCATCGAGCGCCTTGAGCGTGCTCAGCAACTCGCGCATGCGCCCGAGCGGCACCGCGTTCGGGCCGTCCGAGAGCGCGCACGCCGGGTCCGGGTGTGTCTCCATGAACAGGCCCGACACGCCCACGGCCACGGCCGCGCGCGAGAGCACCGGCACGAACTCGCGCTGCCCCCCCGAACTGGTTCCCTGACCGCCGGGCAACTGCACCGAGTGGGTGGCGTCGAACACGACCGGCGCACCGGTCTCGCGCATGATCGCCAGCGAGCGCATGTCCGAGACCAGGTTGTTGTAACCGAACGAGACGCCGCGCTCGCACGCCATGAACACGTCATCGGGCAGACCGGCTTCGCGCGCGGCGTCGCGGGCCTTGTCGATGACATTGATCATGTCGTGCGGTGCGAGAAACTGCCCCTTCTTGATGTTCACCGGCTTGCCGGACTGCGCGCAGGCCCGGATGAAATCGGTCTGGCGGCACAGGAATGCCGGTGTCTGCAGCACATCGACGATGGGCGCGGCCACGGCCACATCCTCTTCGGAATGCACGTCGGTGAGCACCGGCACGCCGAGTTGGCGACGCACTTCCTCGAGGATCTTCAGGCCAGCCTCGCGCCCGGGACCGCGATACGACTTGCCCGAGCTGCGATTCGCCTTGTCGAACGACGACTTGTAGATAAATGGGATGCCAAGCGCGCTCGTGATTTCCTTGAGCTGCCCCGCAACGTCGATCGTCATTTGCTCCGACTCGACGACGCAGGTGCCCGCAATCAGGAAAAACGGCTTATCCAGGCCAACCTCGAAACCGCACAGTTTCATGGGAACTCCTTGTTTCTCGCTCGCTGCGGTTCAGTCTCAGGCGGCCTTCTTGCGCGCCTGCTGACCGGCCAGCGCCGCTTCAACGTAAGCCTTGAAGAGCGGATGGCCGTCGCGCGGCGTCGAGGTGAACTCGGGGTGGAACTGAACGCCCACAAACCACGGGTGCACCTGTTGCGGCAGCTCCATCATCTCCGGCAGGTTCTCGGTCGGCGTGCGAGCCGAGATCACCATACCGGCAGATTCGAGCTGCGGGACATAGTGATTGTTGACTTCGTAACGATGACGGTGGCGCTCGTTGACCGTGTCGCCATAGATGCGCGAGGCGAGCGTCTCCGACTTGACGGGCACGCGCTGCGAGCCCAGGCGCATGGTGCCGCCCAGATCCGAATTCTCGGTTCGCTGCTCGATCTTGCCGTCGCGGTCTTGCCACTCGGTAATGAGAGCGACGACCGGATGCGGCGTCGACGGGTCGAATTCCGTGCTGTTCGCGCTCCCCAGATTGGCCACGTCACGCGCGAATTCGATCACGGCGAGCTGCATGCCAAGGCAAATGCCCAGATACGGCACGCGGTTCTCGCGAGCATACCGGATCGCCTTGATCTTGCCTTCGGTACCGCGTCGACCGAAACCGCCCGGCACCAGAATGGCGTCCAGATGCTTGAGCGCGTCGGTGCCGTCCTTCTCGATCTGTTCGGAATCGATGTACTCGATATTCACGCGCGTTTCCGTGTGGATCGCGGCGTGACGCAATGCTTCGATGAGCGACTTGTACGACTCGGTCAGATCGACGTACTTGCCGACCATCCCGATGGTGACGTCGTGCTTCGGATTCTCGACCGCCTCCACCAGGCGCGTCCACATGGACAGGTCGGCCGGCTTGGCTTCGATCTTCAGTTCGTCGCAGATGATCTTGTCCATGCCCTGGTCATGGAGCATCTGCGGAATCTTGTAGATCGTGTCGACATCCCAAACCGAAATGACGGCGTCCTGCGGAATGTTCGCAAACAGCGAAATCTTGGCGCACTCGTCTTCCGGAATCTGACGGTCCGCGCGGCACAACAGCACGTCTGGCGAGATGCCGATTTCGCGCAGCTTCTGCACGCTGTGCTGCGTCGGCTTGGTCTTGAGTTCGCCGGCCGTCGCAATGTACGGCACGAGCGTCAGGTGCACGAAGGCCACGCTGTTGCGGCCCAGGCGCAGATTCATCTGACGCGCGGCTTCGAGGAACGGCAGCGATTCGATATCGCCGACGGTACCGCCGATTTCGACGATGGCGACGTCCGGATGGCCGTCCCAGGTCGAACGCGCGCCGCGCTCGACGAACGCCTGAATTTCATTGGTGATGTGCGGAATGACCTGAACGGTCTTGCCGAGGTACTCGCCACGACGCTCCTTGCGGATCACCGACTCGTAGATCTGGCCTGTCGTGAAGTTGTTCGCACGACGCATCTTGGCGCTGATAAAGCGCTCGTAGTGGCCCAGATCGAGGTCGGTTTCCGCACCATCCTCGGTCACAAACACCTCGCCGTGCTGGAACGGGCTCATCGTGCCCGGGTCGACGTTGATGTAGGGATCAAGCTTGAGGAGAGTGACTTTGAGGCCACGTGATTCGAGAATCGCGGCCAGAGATGCAGCAGCAATTCCCTTACCAAGAGAGGAAACCACGCCGCCCGTGACAAAAACAAATTTGGTCATCGCAGTAATTGCTCGCGGGAAAGCCGGATTATACCCGAAAGCCGCCCCGCCCTCGACGTGCAGCGCGGCAAATTTTGCCCTTGACGAGCCCCCCGGCGCACTGCGCGGCGTGGTCGGCGCATCATCGCATACTCCCGTCCGGCTCGGGCACCGCTCGACACGAGCAACGCCCGCCGTTGTCAGGCCGCCAATGGGTGGCGGTGCCCGCCGCGCAGTTCCGCGAGCATGTCGCGTACTGCAGCGGCGGTCTCCAGCGGCCGCTCCATCGGGAAGAGGTGCGTGCCGTGGACGTGACGCAGATGGGGGCCGACGATACGACGTGTCGCACCGATTCCGGCCTGCCGCAGTTCGCGGGACTCGGTGCCCGCAAGAAACCCGACCGGCACCGGCACACCGCGCATGGCGCGCACGGCAAGCAGACGAGGCAGCGTCAGGTAGATCCGATATTCGATCTCACGCGCAAACGCCAGGCGTCGCGCTTCGCCCTCGCCGGTCGGCAACGTGCCGCAGTCGATATAGTCACGCAGCACGTCCGGGTCCCAACTGGCGAACGCCGGCTTTTTGGCGAAGTGCTGCCACGCGGCCTTCCAGTCGGGCCAGTGATCGCGGCGCTTTTTGGTCACGCCCGCGGGCGACATCCGCTCGTACAGCCCGGTCACCAGCCCCAGGCGAAGCATTTGGGTGCGCCAGCCCGGTGTGACGATGGGTGAATCGATCATGACCACGCCGCGTACACATTGAGGCGCCTTGAGGGCGGCCATGAGGCTCAGGAACCCGCCGAGCGAGTGACCGACAAGCCAGACCGGCTCGCCGCGATACTGTCGCTCGAGCGTGTCGACCAGTTCGTCGCGCAGATAACGCCAGCCCGGCGTGACCGGATAGCGCGGATCGTGGCCGATGCGATCGATGGCGCGAACGTCGTACTCGTCGGCCAACGCGCCCAGCATCTTGCGGTACACGCCGGCGGGAAAACCATTCCCGTGCGAAAAATGGAGGATGTCTCTTGTCATGGAATTCGTCGTCGTGGCAAGCCAGCCCCGCGCCATGCCGTCGCATCGGTCGACCTGCGCCCAGTGCTGCAGCCGCCCGGCCGGTCCGGCCGATTCAGCCGATTCAGCCGATTCAGCCGATTCAGCCGATTCAGCCGATTCAGCCGATTCAGCCGGTTCAGCCGCGCCATCGCACAAACCGAAATCCGCAAAAACGGGTGACGTGGCGCTCATCGGTCCATTCTAGCGAACCGCCCGTCGAGTACCGGTAGAGGTTTCCGTCGAATCGCGAGCGCGTGTCCGCCCCCGAAGGGCCGGGCATCCGTCGCGCCACATCGATTTCACCACGTATCCGGTACGTCGGCGTGCCAATACCGCCGGTATTGCTCACGGTACGACTGCGCCTCGATACCGTTCTGCGTGATCGAGAACCGAATGCCCCCATGTCTCACGTTCTGCCAGAGGGTCGCGCCCGCGGCCCGATAGCGCGCGACAACCTGGGGTCTCGGATGCCCGAACCGGTTGCGATAGCCCGCTTGAAACACCACGTGGCCCGGCAGTACTACGCCCACGAACGCTGGCGTCGACGACGTGAGGCTGCCGTGATGAGGCGCCAACAGAATATCCGAGCGCAACGCCGGGCCGAATCGAGCGAGCATGGTGCGCTCCTGCGGCGCTTCGGCATCCGCTGCGAGCAGTACGCTGTGTTGGGCGTTCGATACGCGCAGCACGCAACTGACGCTGTTCGGCCCGATGCGTCCGGCCCAACCGTCGCGCAACGCCGGCACATCGGGGTGCAAAAACCGGAACGTCACGTTGTCCCATGTCCATTGCTGTCCGGCGAGGCACGTCCGGTGCGCCGAGGCCGCACGACGCACGCGATGCGTCGCCGGCAGCGACGAAAACACCTCGGTCGAGGGATACGCCTTGAGCACACTCAACGCACCGCCGAAGTGATCGTCATGGGCGTGGCTGACAACGAGGCGGTCGAGTCGGCCAATGCCGTGCGCCCGCAGATAAGGAACGATCACACGGCGTCCTGCATCGGTGCGCCGCCCCAGCGTAGGTCCGGTATCGAAGAGCAGCGTTCGCGTCGCCGTCTCGACCAGCACGGCATTGCCCTGCCCGATATCGAGCATCGTGACGCGAAACGATCCGCCGTCAGGCCGCTGCGACGAGGCGAGCATTGCCGGCCCCATCAGCGCCAAACCGGCGAAGCGAATACCGACCAGCCCCCCTTTCGCCCGGCGCATTCCCACAGGCAAAGGCATCAGGCACGCGATCACGCCGCAGACCGCCGCCGCTTGTGCCCAGGCCGGCGCAATCGCAGCACGCCAAACGGCCCACGGTCGTGCCGCGAGCATCGCGAGCCAATCGGCCAGCCAAACGACCACGGTGTGCGCGACCGCAAGCGTCCAATGCGCGAGCCCCGGCGGCAGCAACAGACTCGCCAGCGCCAACGGCGTAACGATCAGCGTCATCACCGGAATGGCGATCGCGTTCGCCAGCGGCCCAAGCAGCGGCACGGCGCCAAACCATGCCAACGTCAACGGCACCATCCCGATCGTGACCGCGTATTGTGCGCGTACCGCCTGCGCCAGGCGGATCGAGAGCGCTGCGCGCCAGCGACTGAGCACGCCGGTCGGACGCGCGCCGCGCAACGCGCCGTGCGTGTCACGGGATAGCGCCGGTGCCTGACCTGCGTGCGGTGTCGCCCCACTGCGAGCTTCGCGCACCGGCTCGCCGCGCCTCGCCGCCATGACAAGCGCCGCGACCGCGCCGAACGACAGCCAAAGGCCCGGGGTCACCACCGCCCATGGATCGAGCGCGACGATGACCGCCAACGCCCACGCCAGCACGTAGGACGGCGCGGCGAATCGGCCGGCGAGCAGCGCGCCGACCAGAATCGCCACCATGCCAACCGCGCGTCGCACCGGGACACCCCAGCCCGCCACGGCCCCGTATGCCACTGCCGCCAGCAAACCGGCGATGGCGGCCGCCTTGGGCGCTGGCCACCACAGCGGCAAGCTCAGGTGCCGACTGCAAGCGCGCCGCCAGAGCATTCCGGCAAGCCCTGCCAGCGCGCCGGCAACGAGCGAAACATGCAGCCCGGAGATGGCGAGGAGGTGACTCACACCGGTATCGGCAAAAACTTGCCAGTCATCGTCGGCAATATCGCCGCGCTCCCCCAACGCCAGCGCGATCAGCACACCACCGTATCGCGCCGACGGCCCGAGCGCGGCCCGAAAGTCGTCAAGCAGTCGCGCACGCCACGCCAACCATCGATATCCCGGCATCGTCCCGGCTTGCAGACGAAGTGCGCCGTTCGTCCCCGCCGCCGCTGCCGTTGCCGCCCCCTTGCCGTAGGGTGCCCGCACGTATCCGGTCGCACGTATGCCGCGAACCAACGCCGTCAACTCGGCATCGAAGCCGTGCCAATTCGCAAAACCTCTCGGCGCCCTAAGTCGCACCGGCAAGCGCCAACGCTCGCCAGCGCGCAGTCGTCCAGCTTCGCTGAGCGCGCGGGGCCCCATCGGCGTACGACGCGCCTGCGCCGCAACATCGGCAAGCGCCTCCGCTTTGCCGCCGAACGAAGCACGCCCCGGCCACATCAGCTCGATATGCGGCGGCACGCGCACTTGCCGGCACGCCCTGACATTGGCACCTGACCGGGCATCGACATCAACATTCGCGTCGACTCCTGCGTCGACATCGTGGGCACCGGTCCGCGCACCCACACCCACACCGACACCAGCACCTGTACCTGTACGTGCACCTATACCCGCCCCTGCACCCGCCCCTGCACCCGCCCCCGCACCCGCACCTTCACCCGCCTGTGCACCGACGCCGACATCGGCATTTGCGTCACGTCGATGGGGGCGAACCCCGAACGTTGGCTTCGGCGCCCCCAGTACGGGTAATTCGCATCCAGCGTGGGTGACATAAGCACGCTCCACATCGAATGCGAAGCGCAATCCGTCACCGGTCGACGAGGGTAGACCGGAAACGACGCCGATCACTGTCACATCCCGGTCTTCCAACTCGACGGACAATCGGTCGCCCATTCGCACATCGGCCCGAAGCGCGGCCCACGAATATCCGAATACCCCGGCGCAAAGCGCAAATATCGCCACCGCACATCGATCACGCCAGCGGTCGTCGGCACGCGAGAAATCCAGTGAATGCGCGGCGCCGGGCACCGTTGACGCACCAACGGCGCGACCGCCCCCCTTCCGCGCCACGGCCCAGATCGCGCATGCCGAAAACACCCCCCCGGCAACGCCCGCCGTCACGCCGAACCACGTCCCCCCGGGTAACGCAGAAGCCTGTTGCAACCACCAGACGCCCGCAACCCACGCAAGCAGCACCGTTCTCATGACGTCACCACGTCATGCGTCGACAATCGCGCGACACCGCAGCGTCAGCGCGCTTGATCGTCTGAGATGAGAGAGCGGCCGACGTCAGGCCCGTCGCCCGGCGCCATCGCCATGGCGCCCGACAGACGCGGCAACACCCGCCAGGCATTGGTGCACGTCGTTTGCGACAGCGCCTCAGGCGTCACCCCGCGCAGCGCCGCCAGCACCTGCGCAATGCGCGGCAACTCGACCGGGCTGTTGCGCTGCTTGTAGCGCCATTCGGGTGCAATGTCGGGGGCGTCGGTTTCCAGCACCAGCGCATCGAGCGGCATGTCCGCCGCAAGACGGCGAATCTGCAAGGCACGCTCGAACGTCATCTGCCCGCCGAATCCCAGGCAGAAGCCCCGTTCGACGAACATGTCCGCCTGCTGGCGACTGCCGTTGAACGCGTGCGCGATGCCGCCGCGCGGCATGAAGATGCGCAACTGCTTGAGCAATGCATCCTGCGAGCGGCGCACATGCAGGATGACGGGCAAATCGAAGTCGAGCGCGATCTTCAATTGCTCGACATAGAAGAATTGCTGACGCTCGGGGTCAAGCGTCGGGACGAAGAAATCCAGACCGATCTCGCCGATACCGACGAAGCGCGGATCGCCCATCGCTCGCCCCACCGCACGGCGCAATGTTGCAATGTCCTCGTCCCGCGCGCGTGGTGTGTATAGCGGATGAATACCGAGCGCGTATGCGCCGCCGGGCATCGCGCTTGCCGCCGCGCGCGCCGCGTCGAACGTCGCGCATTCGACCGCGGGCACGACAAGCCCCGCCACGCCAGCCGCTGCGGCATCGGCGATCACGCTCGGGCGGTCGGCGTCGAATTCGGCCGCATCGAGATGGCAATGAGTATCGATCCACATGGTCACAGGTCCTTGAGCGTCAATTCTACGGGTCGATGACAAGACTCGCACGCCGCGCCCGCGACGACCATCGGACGACACCGCGTCATGGTCTAAGACTTTGCCGAAAAGCGACCCTGGCGCATCGCGTCAAGGAAAAGCAAAACGCCGGGGAATGAACCACCCCCGGCGCTTCGCCATCTTGCTCGACTGAGCGTGCCAGCACGCTCGTACGATGTTTATGCCGGCTCAAGCAGCCCGTCGCGTAGTCGCAGTGCACGGTCGCAACGCCGCGCCAGATCGATGTCGTGCGTCACGATCACGAAACTGGTGTTGAGCGTCTGCGACAACTCGAGCATCAGCTCGAACACCGTCTCGGCGGTATGCCCGTCGAGGTTGCCGGTCGGCTCGTCGGCCAGCACGCACGCCGGCTGTGTGACCAGCGCCCGTGCCATCGCCACGCGCTGACGCTCGCCGCCCGACAACTCCGACGGGCGATGCTTCATGCGCGAGCCAAGCCCGACGCGCTCAAGCATCGCCTGGGCCACCGCGCGCGTCTGCTCGATCGGCAGACGGCGAATACGCAGCGGCATCGCCACGTTGTCGAGCGCCGAGAACTCGGCCAGCAGATGGTGGAATTGATAGACAAAGCCGAGCGACTGGTTGCGCTGCGAGGTCTTCTCGCGTTCGCGCAGCGACGAAAACGGCTTGCCGAGCAGCGACACCTCGCCACGCGACGGATCGTCGAGCCCGCCCAACACATGCAGCAGCGTACTCTTGCCCGACCCCGACGCCCCCACGATCGCCACCTTTTCGCCGGGCGCAACGTCGAGGCTCGCGCCGTTGAGCACCGTCACATTGAGCTGGCCCTGCCGGAACGTCTTGTGCAAATCGCGCGCGCGCAGCACCGGTCCGTCGTAGACCCGATTCGGCTCGCGGGCGAGTGTTGGGTGGGTTTGGATGGTTTGGTTGGCGTCACTCATAGCGCAGGGCCTCCGCCGGTTTGACGCGCGAAGCACGCCAGCTCGGGTAGATCGTCGCCAGCGCCGAGAGAATGAAGGAAATCACCCCGATGCGGATCACGTCCGACGATTGCAGATCCGAGGGCAATTCGGAGATGAAGTAAATGTCTTGCGGCAGGAAGTGGATGCCCAGCAAGTGCTCGATGAACGGCACGATGGTGCCGATGTTGACCGAGATCAGGCAACCAAGCGCCACGCCGAGCAACGCCCCCGCAAAACCGATCGTCACCCCCTGAACGATGAAGATCTTCATGATCGAGCCGGGCTGTGCGCCGAGCGTGCGCAGAATGGCGATATCCGCGTACTTGTCGGTCACCGTCATCACGAGCGAGGACACCAGATTGAAGGCGGCCACGGCGATGATGAGCGTCAGGATGATGAACATCATGCGCTTCTCGGTCTGCACCGCGACAAACCAGTTCTTGTTCTGCTGCGTCCAGTCACGCACCCACATATTGCCGGACAGTGTCTTGGCCAACTCGCGTGCCACGAGCGGCGCCTTCTCCATGTCGTGGAGCTTCAGCCGCACGCCGGTCGGGCCGTCGAGACGGAAAAGCGTCTCGGCGTCGTGCAGATCGATCAGTGCGAGCGAACTGTCGTATTCATAGTGCCCCGCCGTGAAGACCGCCACCACGGTGAACTGCTTCACGCGCGGCAACACGCCCGCGGGCGTGATCGTCCCCTGTGGGGCGACCAGCGTGATCTTGTCGCCGATGGTCACGCCCAGCGCCCGAGCCAGTTCGCGTCCGAGCACGATGCCGAAGCTGCCCGGCGTCAGGTTGGCGAGCGAGCCCGACGTGATCTGCTTGCCGAGATCGGAGACCTTGGCTTCCTCGCTGGGGACAATGCCGCGCAGCACCACGCCGCGAACGTTGTCCTCGCGCGTGAGCATCGCCTGCTCGCCCACGTAGGGTGCGGCCGCAATCACGTTCTTGTTCTGCAACGCCTCGGCGGCGGTACGGTGCCAGTCAGGCAGATTGCCCTCGACCGCGAAGACCTCGATGTGCGCCAGCACGGAGAGCATGCGGTCGCGAACTTCCTTCTGAAAACCGTTCATCACCGAGAGCACCACGATGAGCGCTGCCACGCCCAGCGCAATGCCGGCCATGGAGATGAACGAAATGAAGGAAATGAAACCGTTGCCGGATGATCGCTTGCCGGTGCGCGTATAGCGCCAGCCGATCTGCCATTCGTATGGGAATTTCAAACGGATTCCTGATTCTTGATAAGGATCGATCGGAGCGTACCGGCGCCGGTCTGCACCAGCGCCTGGGCCCCTGCCACCGGACATCGCCCGATGCGACGCACGGTACATTCAGTTACTGTCGCCAGGGTCGCCCAACTGCCAGCGCGAAGTTTGCCATACAATTCGCCTCGACATGGATACACCTGCCCTGCACTTTCTCTTGCCGTTCGCGCTGCCCGCGTCGGCCCATTTGCCCGCACTGCTGGCCGAATTGGAGTTGCCCGCGCTCGAAAAGTTGCTCGCGCGCGGCGTTCTGTCGGCGCAAGACGTGCCGGAAGACCCGTTTGTCCCGACGCTGCCGCACGAACGCTGGCTGACCGAGGCCTTCGGCCTGCCCGGTGGGCCGTCGCGCGCACCGCTCGCGCCGTTCATGCTGCTCGAAGACAGCGGCGCGCTCGACACCCGCTTCTGGTATTGCGCGCAGCCCGCGCACATTCACATCGCCACCGATCACCTGGTGCTGACCGATCCGGCCCAGTTGGCGCTGAGCGCAGAGGACGCTGCCGCTCTCTTCACCACGGCGCAAGCGTTGTTTGCCGACGAAGACGGCGAGTTGGTCGCGCCGCGTCCGGACCGGTGGTACCTGAGCGCACCGGCGCTGGGAGACTTGCTGACCGCCTCGCCCGCGCGCGCGGCCGGCCGTAACGTCGACATCTGGCTGCCCCAGGGCAAGGCCGAGCTGGCCTGGCGCAAATGGCAGAACGAAGTGCAGATGGCCTGGTACGACCACCCGGCCAACCAGGCGCGCGAAGCACGCGGCCTGCCGCCGGTCAACGCCATCTGGCTATACGCCGGCGGTCAGCGCATCGCCGCACCGCGCCTGAACCGGCCGTGCGTGACGATCCTGGCCGACGACCCCGCCACGCGCGGCCTGGCGAACCATCTGCAAATCGCATTGCACGGCACCGACGCCGGCCTCGCCGCCGCGAACGGCAGAACATTCGTGCAGCTCGATACACTGACGCCTCATTTCCTGACGGAAGACTGGGCGCGCTGGCGCGATGCCCTCGTCGATATCGAGCGCACGTGGCTGGCCCCCTCGCTGGCGCGCGTGATCAAGGGCGAGGCCCGTGAAGTCGCGCTCACCTTGTGCGGCGACAGCCATAGTGTGACGCTCAGCACGCGCAGCGGCGACTTGCGCAAGTTCTGGCGCCGTCAGCCGCTCGAAGCCCGCATGGTGCCGCTCGCCCGCCTTGGCGAGGAAGTTGCATGACCGATATCGTGACCCGCTCAGTCGACGACGCAACGGCCGACGCCCTCGCGCGCGACGGCATCCACCCGGTGCTCGCCCGCCTGTTCGCCTCACGCGGCGTGGCGCAAAGCGCAGAGACCGAGACCGCGCTCGCCCGCCTGATTCCGCCCACGCAGCTCAAGGGGGCGCAGGACGCCGCCGTCTTCCTTGCCGACGCCATCGCCACGGGCAAGCGCATGCTCGTGGTGGCCGACTACGATTGCGATGGCGCGACCGCCTGCGCCGTCGCCGTGCGAGGTCTGCGCATGTTCGGTGCGACGGTCGAGTATCTGGTGCCGAACCGGTTCGAGTATGGCTACGGCCTGACGCCCGAGATCGTCGCCTTGGCGGCGAGCGCCAAGCAGGGACCCCCCGACGTGCTGATTACCGTCGACAACGGCATTGCCAGCCTCGACGGCGTGGCCGCCGCGCAGGCGCTCGGCATCGAAGTCGTCGTGACCGACCACCACCTGCCCGGCAGCGAATTGCCCAACGCGCGCTGCATCGTCAATCCGAACCAGCCCGGCTGCGCCTTCCCGAGCAAGCATCTGGCCGGCGTCGGCGTGATGTTCTACGTTCTGCTCGCGTTGCGTGCCGAGCTGCGCACGCGCGGCGCATTCGATGCGCGCGAGCAACCCCGTCTCGACGCACTGCTCGATCTGGTCGCCCTGGGTACGGTCGCCGACGTGGTCAAACTCGATGCCAACAATCGCATTCTGGTGGCGCAAGGACTCTCGCGTATGCGCGCGGGGCGCATGCACCCCGGCATCAACGCGCTCTTTCGCGCAGCCGCCCGCAACGCGCGGCAGGCGGGCAGCTTCGATCTGGGCTTCGGGCTGGGACCACGCCTGAATGCCGCCGGACGCCTCGCCGACATGTCGCTCGGCATCGAATGCCTCCTGACCGACGACGACGCCCGCGCCTGGACGCTCGCGCAAGAACTCGACGCGATGAATCGCGAACGTCGTGAAATCGAAGCGGGCATGCAGCAGGAAGCGCTGGCCGATCTGGCGCGCTTCGATCCCCGCGCCGCCACGACGCTGTGCGCCTTCAACGAGACGTGGCATCAAGGGGTGATCGGCATCGTGGCCGCGCGGCTCAAGGAGAAGTTCTACCGGCCGACCATCGTGTTCGCTCCCGGCGACGACGGCCAGATCAAGGGCTCCGGCCGCTCGATCCCCGGCTTCCACCTGCGCGACGCACTCGATCTCGTCACCAAACGCGAACCGGGTCTCATCGCCAAGTTCGGCGGCCACGCGATGGCCGCCGGTCTCACTCTGGCTGCCGACGCCCTGCCGCGCTTCCAGGCAGCGTTCGAAGCCGTGGGACAGGCATGGCTCGACGAAAAGACACTCTCGCGCGTGATCGAAACCGACGGCGATATCGGCGACGAGTGCTTCGTGCCGCCGTTCGTCGCGCTGCTCGAGGCGCAAGTGTGGGGCCAAGGCTTCCCGCCCCCGGTGTTCTCGGGCGAGTTCGATGTGCTCTCGCAAGCGATCCTCAAGGACAAGCATCTGAAGTTGCAGCTCGGTCGCGGACGCATGCGCTTCAACGCCATTTGGTTCAATCACGCCGATACCTTGCCAAGCCGTGCGAGGTTCGCCTATCGACTGGCGGCAGACTCGTTCAACGGCGTGTCGCGCGTGCAGATGATCGTCGAACACGCGCAAGGCTGAGCGCCCCCGGCCGCCGCGCCGGGTCGGGCGTCACGTCGTCACCGCGTCACGGCGTCGCGTCTCCACGTCGCCATGTCGTCGCCGTGCGGGCCGTCGCGCTATGCGGGTTGAGCGGGTTGAGCGGGTTGCGCCTCGGCGACATACTCGCGCATCACGCGCAGGAAGGCTTCACGCGCCGGATGCACGTCGACGCCGCGATGCCGCACGAAGAAGTTCGGCACGGCGGCCAGATCTTCCATCGCGTGGCCGACGATGTTCGCCTCTTGCCGATACCGCAGATAGATGCCACGCGGCACCAGCGAGTAGCCCACCCCCGCGCCGACACAGGCCACGATGGTCGCGTAGCTGCCGTAGCTCAGGATACGTCCCGGCGTCACGGCGTTCGCCGCCAACCACTGCTCCATCGTGGCGCGGTAGGGGCACCCTGGTGGCCACATCAGCAGCGTTGCCCCCGAAAGGTCCGACGCTTCGCGCACTCGTCCGGCACGCGCCGGCGCGACCAGCACGATCGGCTCCCGATAAATCTCGTCGGCCACCACCGACGTCTGTGCCTGTGCTTCAAGACAGGCCGTGCCCGCGATCAGCGCCGCATCCACACGACCGTGCTGAATTTCGTCGAGCAGATTGAGCGACGTGTCGGTCACCAGATTCAGGCGCACTTTCGGGTACGCCGCATGAAACCGGGCCAGCACGGCCGGCAAGCGTGACGTGGCCGACGATTCGATGGCCCCGAGCGCAAAGTCGCCCGCCGGTTCGCTCGCCGGATTGAGCGCAGCGCCGGCTTCTCGCGCCAGTGCCAGAATCCGATCTGCATAACCGAGCAGCGTGCGCCCGCTCGGCGTGAGTTGCAGGCGGCGGCCCTGCCGGTGAAACAACTTGACGCCCACCGTGTGCTCGAGCGCGCGGATACGGGCCGTCACATTCGACTGCACACAATGCAGCGCCTCGGCGGCACCAAGCACGCTGCCTTCATCGACGATGGCCTTGAAGGTCTGAAGTTGCAGAAAGTCCATGAGCGTCTCCCGGGTCGGCGCTTGGAAAGCACGGCATCGAATCGACGCAGGTTACGCGTCGTGCGGCGATACTTCAATAATAATGAAGCAAATCGCCTGAACATTTCACTTTTTTAGCGCAAGCGAAAGGCATAACATTCGGGTTATCCCTAGTGCGACGTTTGCCACGGCATTCCGCCCCGGCGACAACGCCGCCGCTCGCGAAGGAAGTCACATCATGTTCCGCCCTATGTCCGCCGCTGCCAACATCAACGCTGCCGCCCCGCTGGTGGCTGTGCCGGTCACACCGCTCGGCCTTTTCTTCCGTGCCGTCGATCAGTGGCGCATGCACTATGAGCAGACGTTGCAGGCCGAAGCCCTTGCGACACTCGATGACACGTCGCTTGCCGATGCCGGCTATGCCCGCGACGCCTTCGGACTGCGTCGCGCTGCACGCTGAGCCGCGAACGCCCCATGCCGCGGCAAGCGGCAATGGGCAATCGGCAACCGGCGGGGTGCATGGCGCCGTTGTGGCGTCTGGGGCCATGCTCTGCTTGGCTGCAGGTGAATCCGGCAGGCACGGCGGGCATCGATTTCCATCCGAAAGTCGCTCAACGGCCCCCGAAAAGTGGGGGAAACAGGGGCTTCGCTGCGCTATAATTGCGGTTTTCCCGAATTCGCAACCGTCATAGCTCATGGAAGCCGAACGCCTTAACGCACTTGAATCCCTGCTCGCCGACCTGCGCACCCGCGTTGGCGAGCTCAGGGGGTATCTTTGACTTCGATGTCAAGCAAGCTCGTCTGACTGAAGTCAACAAAGAACTCGAAGACCCCAACATCTGGAACGATTCCAAGCGTGCGCAGGCACTGGGCAAGGAAAAAAAGGCGCTCGATAGCATCGTCACCAACCTGACCGAACTCGACACCAGCCTTTCCGATACGCAGGAACTGTTCGAGATGTCCCGCGACGAGGGCGATGAAGACTCGTTGCTGGCGCTCGAAAGCGACACGCAAGGTCTCGCCTCACGCGTAGGCGACATGGAGTTCCGCCGGATGTTCAACAACCCGGCCGACCCGAACAACTGCTTCATCGACATCCAGGCCGGTGCCGGCGGCACCGAGGCCAACGACTGGGCCGGCATGCTGCTGCGCCAATATCTGCGCTACTGCGAGCGCAAGGGCTTCAAGGCCGAAGTGCTCGAAGTGTCGGACGGCGACGTCGCTGGCATCAAGAGCGCCTCGCTGAAGGTCACTGGCGACTACGCTTACGGCTATCTGCGCACGGAAACCGGCGTGCACCGTTTGGTGCGCAAGTCGCCGTTCGACTCGTCGGGCGGTCGCCACACGTCGTTCGCCAGCCTGTTCGTGTACCCCGAAGTGGATGATTCGATCGACATCGACATCAATCCGGCCGACGTGCGTACCGATACGTATCGCGCCTCCGGTGCAGGCGGTCAGCACATCAACAAGACCGACTCCGCCGTTCGTCTGACGCACATCCCGACCGGCATCGTCGTCGCCTGTCAGAACGACCGTTCGCAGCACCGTAACCGCGCCGAAGCGTGGGACATGCTCCGCTCGCGCCTGTTCGAACACGAGATGCGCAAGCGTCGTGCCGAGCAGGACAAGCTCGAGTCGAGCAAGACCGATGTGGGCTGGGGCCATCAGATTCGCTCTTATGTGCTCGACCAGTCGCGCGTCAAGGACCTGCGCACCAGTGTGGAAACCGGCAATACCGGTAAGGTACTCGACGGCGATCTGGATGACTTCATCTCCGCGAGTCTCAAGCAGGGAGTGTAAGGAATGGTGTTTGTCCGCACGCTAGCCGTGTGGGTGATGAGTGCGCTGTGCATGTATCGTGCGGCCGTGGCTGCCCCGGCCAGTGCGCCGGGTGCGCCGGGTGCCAATCCCGAGTCGGGACCGTACCTGCACGAGCTGCTCAAGCGCCCGGATTTCTCGGGCGCCTACGCGCGCATCGTCGCGTCGCGCAACGTTCCCGCGTGGGTGCGCCAGGGCGGAACGTCGACCCCGTCGCAACGCGTGAGCTTCGCCGGCAAGCCGTGGTTGCTGGTGCAGAGCTGCAAACCCCACGACTGCCCGAGCGAGTATGTCCACATTTTGTACGAGCCGCGTTCGCAGGCGATTGCCGCGTTGTTCGTACGAGACCCGAGTGCGGTGGCCAATGCCGGGGCGCATCGGGATCGCACCGAACTGATCTGGCTGGGCGCGCCCGATGGCTCGCTCAAGAATGCCCTGCTGCACACGCTGCGTTTTACCGAATAACCTCATCGTTCGCATCATGACCGCTCAAAACACCTCGGCCCAAACGGGCACCCCGGCTGGCGACCTGCCGCACGACGACAACAAGCTCATCGTGGAGCGTCGCGAGAAATTGCAGGCGCTGCGCGCCAATGGCGTGGCGTTTCCGAACGACTTCCGTCCCGAGCAGCACGCGCACGATCTGCACGAACGCTACAAGGACGTCGATAACGAAGCGCTCGAAGCCGAGCCCGTTGCCGTGTCGGTGGCCGGTCGCATGATGCTCAAGCGTGTGATGGGCAAAGCCGCGTTCGCCACCGTGCAGGACGGCAGCGGTCACATCCAGTTCTTCATCGGGCGCAATGACGTCGGCGACGATAGCATGGACGCGTTCAAGGGCTGGGATATCGGCGACATCATCGCCGCGACCGGCACGCTGTTCCGCACGCGCACCGGCGAACTGTCGGTCAAGGTGAAGGAACTGCGTCTGCTCGCCAAGGCGCTGCGTCCGCTGCCGGACAAGTTTCACGGTCTGTCCGATCAAGAGACCAAGTACCGTCAGCGTTACGTCGACCTCATCACCTCGCCCGAGACGCGCAATACGTTTCGTGCGCGCGCAAAGGCCATTGCCTCGATGCGCAAGTACATGACGGACGCCGACTTCATGGAAGTCGAGACGCCGATGCTGCATCCGATTCCTGGGGGGGCAGCCGCCAAGCCGTTCATCACGCACCACAATGCGCTCGATATGCAGATGTATCTGCGTATCGCGCCCGAGCTGTATCTGAAACGTCTGATCGTCGGCGGCTTCGAGCGCGTGTTCGAGATCAACCGCAACTTCCGCAATGAGGGCGTGTCGCCGCGCCACAATCCGGAATTCACGATGATGGAGTTCTACGCGGCCTACACGGATTACCGTTGGCTCATGGACTTCACCGAAGCGCTGATCCGCAACGCGGCGATCGACGCCCGCGGCACCGCAACCATCGAATATCAGGGCCGTGAGCTGGACCTGTCCAAGCCGTTCCACCGCCTGACGATCGTCGAAGCGATCCGCAAGTACGCGCCCGAGTACACCGACGCGCAGCTCGCCGACATCGCGTTCGTGCGTGATGCCCTGGGCAAGTATGGCGTGAAGGTCGACGCGCCGCAGTTCAAGAACGCAGGGCTGGGTGCGCTGCAACTGGCCTTGTTCGAAGAGACGGCGGAGAGCCAGTTGTGGGAGCCGACCTTCATCGTCGATTATCCGGTGGAAGTGTCGCCGCTCGCGCGCGCGTCGGACACCGTGCCAGGCATCACCGAGCGCTTCGAGCTGTTCATCACCGGTCGCGAAATTGCGAACGGCTTCTCCGAGCTGAACGACCCGGAAGACCAGGCCGCACGCTTCCATGCGCAAGTCAAGCAAAAGGACGCAGGCGACGAAGAAGCCATGTACTACGATGCCGACTACATTCGCGCACTCGAATACGGCATGCCCCCGACGGGCGGCTGCGGGATCGGCATCGACCGACTCATCATGCTGCTCACCGACAGCCCGAACATCCGCGACGTGCTGCTCTTCCCGCACCTGCGCCGCGAAGACTGAGCATCGCCGGCGCCAGCGTGACGATGGCTAGGCCGATCGTCACGCGCGAATCAAACATGCCGCAGCGTGAATGAACTGGTCCCGGAGCGTTGGACACCCGTCCAAGCGTTTGGCGTGCAGTTCACAATCGCTGCGGCATTTTTTTGTACGCAGTCGACTGCCGATCGTTGCCACCCTACGCTCTCCGGGCGATCCAGCACGATCGGACATCGCGATCCGGCGCACCGCGCCCCCGCCCACGTCGCCTGCCCACGTCACCCGCCTACGTCACCGGTCCACGTCGCCGGCCCACGTCACGCGCAAATCGGCTGACGCAGCGAATCGATGCCCGTCGCCTTGCCGCGTCACTTGTTTCATTTGTTAAGTCGCCCTCGCAGGAGCGATGCAGGGAAATGTGTCGACCGGCGCACATCCCCTTGTTTTTCATACACTTAGCACAAGATCAAACGATGTCAGCCCGGTCTCGCCGCGATGCAGATCTTACATCGCGTTACAAAATGAAACGGATGCCGCGCTCGCCATGACGGAGACTTTTCTCATGCGAAATCGCCCGTGTATACCTGCACGCAGAAAGGGGTTCGCATCAACCGCACGATGGAGAAAACAATATGGATAACGATCTGCAACCGCGTCGCCTGCATCCGCTGGTCGCTGCCGCCGCCGGCAGTATCGTGGTCGTCAGCCTGCTCGGCGTTGCCGCCATCACGGGCGTACTAC
The DNA here is from genome assembly GCF_041919235.1 of Pandoraea sp. NCBI lineage: Bacteria > Pseudomonadati > Pseudomonadota > Betaproteobacteria > Burkholderiales > Burkholderiaceae > Pandoraea > Pandoraea sp. Next base: position 165,124 of record NZ_JAYRUC010000003.1, on the reverse strand, counting down.
CGGTCGCGAAGAGCACTGACGGCCCCGCGCCGTCCAGCAATCCGTCGCAGTACGCATTGACGTCGACGCCGCAACCGTCGCCTTCATCCCTGCAGACGCCGCGGGCTTCGGCGCCGCAGCAAACCTTTGCGCCGCAGCAGGGTTCGGCACAACGGGCCCCTGCCCCGCAGCCCTCTTACGCGCAATCGCAGCCACAGCAACGCGCGGTCGCGTGCTCAACCTGCGGCACCGTGCAGTCGGTAGAACCGATCCGCACGCAAGGTCAGGCCTCCGGACTGGGGGCCGTGGGTGGCGCCGTCGCCGGTGGCCTGCTCGGCAACCAGTTCGGCGCGGGTAACGGCCGTACCGCAATGACCGTGGTCGGTGCACTCGGCGGCGGTCTGGCAGGCAACGAAGTCGAGAAGCGAGTTCGCGCCGAGACGGTTTATCGCGTGTACGTGCGCATGGATTCCGGCAAGACGCGCTACTGGACATATCAGTCGGCGCCGGGGGTCCAACCTGGCGACCGTGTGCGGCTCGAGAACAATGCACTGGTACGCGCAGGCTAACGGGCGTGCAACGCATGCCGTGACACGACCATCACGGCCATCGCAGAAACGCAAAAGCCGCTCGAAATGAGCGGCTTTTGCGTTTCTGCTGGATCGTCGAGACCGGGTGGGCGCAGCGAACTCGCCCTCCATGGGCGGGCGCCACCGCCCCCAGCCCGTTGGATCAGACTTCGTCGATCCAGGCCATCTGAATGGCTTCCAGCACCTTTTCACCGGCACGGTCGGGCGCATCGTCGAAGCCGTCGAGGGCCATGACCCACTGATGCAGGTCGGTAAAGCGCACATACTGCGGGTCGACGTCGGGGTGCGCTTCAGTGAGCGCAATCGCGATGTCCTGAATGTCAGTCCATTTCATGGGGCAGGCTCCTTTTCTCCTGACTTGTCACTACGCGACGCCAAGCGGCGTGGCTCAGTGATTTTCCTTGGCGTGGTTGATCGTGTACTTCGGAATCTCGACGACCAGATCGGTGTCCGCGAGCACGATCGTCTGGCATGACAGGCGCGACGTCGGCTCCAGGCCCCAGGCCTTGTCGAGCAGATCCTCCTCCTCGTCTTCGGCCGGCGCCAGCGCCTCGAAGCCCTCGCGCACGATCACATGGCAGGTGGTGCATGCGCAGGACAACTCGCACGCATGTTCGATCTCGATGCCGTTATCCAGCAACGCTCTGCACACGGACGTACCCGTCGGAACATCCAGCACCGCGCCCTCGGGGCACAGCTCGACGTGAGGCAAAACAACGATTTGAGGCATGGCTTTGGATTTCCGTGTGTCTTACAGTTTGTCGATGTCCGCCACGCGCCGGCCGGCCAGCGCAGCGCGGATACTCTTGTCCATGCGGCGTGCGGCAAATGCGTCGGTCGCGTGCGAGAGCGTTTCGGTCGCCGTCTTGATGGCGTTCTGATCGTCGCTGGAGGCCTTCTGACGCAGATCCGCCAACAGGCCGTCGATCTGCGCGCGCTCCTCGGCGTCGAGCAACTCCGGGTCGGCCTGCAGGGCGCTGTCGATGGCCACCAGCAGACGCTCGGCTTCCACCTGCTGCTCTCGCAGCGCACGCACACGCATATCCTTGTCGGCCGCGCCGAAGCTGTCCTGCAGCATCCGCGAAATATCGTCGTCGGCCAAACCGTACGACGGCTTGACTTCGATGGAGGCCGCCACACCAGAATGCATCTCCTGCGCGGAGACGGACAGCAGTCCGTCGGCATCGACCTGATACGTCACACGAATACGCGCCGCCCCCGCCGTCATCGGCGGAATGCCGCGCAGTTCGAACCGGGCCAGCGAACGGCAATCGGACGCCAATTCTCGCTCGCCTTGCAGCACGTGAATGGCAATCGCCGTCTGGCCGTCCTTGAATGTGGTGAACTCCTGCGCACGCGCCACCGGAATCGTCGCATTACGCGGAATGATCTTCTCGACGAGTCCCCCCATCGTCTCGACACCGAGCGACAGCGGAATGACGTCGAGCAGCAGCCAGTCGTCGCCCTCCGCCTGATTGCCCGCGAGCAGATTGGCTTGCACAGCGGCGCCAAGCGCCACCACCTGGTCCGGGTCGAGATTGATCAACGGCTCGCGACCGAAAAAGGTCGCCACTGCCGCACGGACTTGCGGCATGCGCGTTGCGCCACCCACCAGCACAACGCCCTTGACGTCTTCCACGCTCATGCCGGCGTCGCGCAGCGCCTTGCGCATCGGGCCAATCGTGCGTTGCACGAGCGGCGCGCCCAACGCCGTGAACTGTTCGCGCGTGAGGTGCAGCGCGACGTGGCGCTCGCCGGAAAGCGTCAGTGCGATCGCCGCTTGCTCCGCGTCGGTCAACGCCTCCTTGGCCGTGCGCGCATGGTCGAGCAAGCCGCGCACGTCCTCAGGCGTGAGCGAGGCCGCGTCGAGACCTGCAGCCTCCACCGCCCAACGATAGATCGCCTGATCGAAGTCGTCGCCGCCAAGCGCGGAATCGCCGCCCGCCGCAAGCACTTCGAACACGCCCTTCGTCAAGCGCAGGATCGAGATATCGAAGGTGCCGCCCCCCAAATCGTAGACCGCGTAGAGACCCTCTGACCCATTGTCCAGGCCGTACGCAATCGCGGCGGCCGTCGGCTCGTTGAGCAAGCGCAGCACGTTCAGACCGGCCAGGCGCGCGGCATCCTTGGTGGCCTGTCGCTGCGCGTCGTCGAAGTAGGCAGGCACGGTAATCACCGCACCCAGCAGATCGTCGCCGAGCGTATCCTCGGCGCGCTGACGCAGCGTGGCGAGAATCTCGGCAGACACTTCCACCGGGCTCTTCACGCCACCGGCGGTCGTCATCTGCACCATGCCGGGTGCGTCGACAAACGCGTACGGCGCATTGTCGGCGTGGGCCACATCGGCCAGACCCCGGCCCATGAAGCGTTTGACCGAGACGATGGTGTTGCGCGGATCGGTGGCCGCAGCCGCCTTGGCCTCAAAGCCGATCTGGGTGCGAGCACCGCCCAGATAGCGCACGACGGAGGGCAGCAGCACGCGGCCCTGTTCGTCGGGGAGGACTTCGGCCACGCCGCTACGGACGGTGGCCACGAGCGAATGCGTCGTGCCCAGGTCGATGCCCACGGCGAGTCGCCGCTGGTGCGGCGCGGGGGACATGCCGGGTTCGGAAATTTGCAGAAGGGCCATGACTTTGCAATGCGGGCGACGCGCTCGCGCGCACGCCCTGTTCTCAAGCGGTTCTCAATGACATGTGACGGCGCCGCACCGGGCCGTCACGCGTTTTCCAGCATTTCGATGCGCTGCACGATGTCGTCTTCGGCGCGCGCAATGAACATCAGTTGCCGCACGGCTTCCGCCGCCGGTTGCCATGCGCAGCTCTCGAGCCAGTCGCCGAGCTTGTCGAGCCGCACGCGGCGATCGTCTCTGAGAGATCGCGCGAGCGCATCGAGCGCGCCGATATTGCGCGCGGCAACGGCGTCGTCGATGGCTTCGCGCCACTCCATCTGCTGCATCAGGAAATCGGGGGCCATCGCGGTATTGCTCTCCGCCCCCACATCGATGCCCTGCAAAGTGAGCAGATAGGTCGCGCGTTGCAACGGGTCGCGCAAGGTGCGGTAGGCGGCGTTCGCCTGCGCGGCCCATTGCATGGCCACGCGGCGCTCGGCATCGCTCGCACTCGCAAATCGATCCGGATGCACGCGCGATTGAACCGCGCGGTACGCCGCATCGAGCGCGTCGGCATCGAGCGTGTAGCGCTGCGGCAGATCGAACAGCGTGAAATAGTTATCGGTCAACGCACTCATCGCGCTCTCATCATGGGTCGCAGGGGCCGGATCGGCATGCCGTCATGCCGTTTCGTTCGTACTCCGCCCGTAAAAAAAGCGGCTCGCGCCGCCTCGTTGCCTACGCTACTACCGATTCACCTGCCAACCAAGGCTTGCCGGCACGGCCGAGGCGTCGCCCTAAGCATCGGGCGGCTCGCCGCGTTCACATTTCCGACAGGGCAGCTTGCTGCCGATCATCGCGTCACGGCCTTCCGCGCTCTGCGTCCATGTCCGGATCTGCCACGGGGGAAGATGCCGGACATGTTGTCCGTGCCCACAGGCCAGTCGCGCGACCCATTGGCCTTCGTCGTCTTGCCGAAAGCCGACGATCTCGCGCAACGGCGCGGCGTCAGACGCGGAACGACTCGCCGCAGCCGCACTCATCCTTGACGTTCGGATTGTTGAAGCGGAACCCTTCGTTCAAGCCCTCGCGAGCGAAGTCGAGCTCCGTGCCATCGATATACGGCAGACTCTTCGGATCGACGATCACCTTCACGCCGTGACTCTCGAAGATCGTGTCCTCGCCCGCCACCTCGTCGGCATACTCGAGCTTGTAGGCCAGGCCCGAGCAGCCGGTCGTCTTCACGCCCAGCCGCAGGCCCACGCCCTTGCCGCGCCGCGTCAGATAACGCGATACGTGCTGCGCGGCCTTCTCGGTCAATGTAATGGCCATCTTTGCCTGATTCCTTTATCCGTCTCGCCGCTCAGGCGGCCTTCGCCGGCTCGGCCGTCTGGCCGTGCTTCTGCTTGTAGTCGGCCACGGCCGCCTTGATGGCGTCTTCGGCCAGGATCGAGCAGTGAATCTTCACCGGCGGCAGTGCCAGTTCGTGCGCGATCTCGGTGTTTTTGATCTCGAGCGCCTGATCGAGCGTCTTGCCCTTGACCCACTCGGTCACCAGCGACGACGATGCAATCGCCGAACCGCAGCCGTAGGTCTTGAACTTGGCGTCTTCGATCACACCGGCTTCGTTCACGCGAATCTGCAGCTTCATCACGTCACCACAGGCCGGCGCGCCGACCATGCCCGTACCGACGGCGTCATCGCCCTTTTCGAACGAACCGACATTACGCGGATTTTCGTAGTGGTCCAGAACTTCCTTGCTGTAAGACATGGCTAACTCCTTGAATGCTCAGTGTGCGGCCCACTGGATCGAATTCAGATCGACCCCGTCCTTGTACATTTCCCACAGTGGCGACAGATCGCGCAGCTTGCCGATCTTGCGCTTGAGCAGCTCGACCACGTAGTCGACTTCCTGCTCGGTCGTGAAACGTCCCACCGTGAAGCGAATCGAGCTGTGCGCGAGTTCGTCGTTGCGACCCAGCGCGCGCAGCACGTACGAAGGCTCGAGCGAAGCGGACGTGCACGCCGAACCCGACGACACCGCCACATCCTTGATCGCCATGATCAGCGATTCGCCTTCGACAAAATTGAAGCTGATGTTCAGGTTGTGCGGCACACGTTGCTCCATGTCGCCGTTCACATAGACCTCTTCCATTTCCGTCAGTCCGCGCAACAGACGATCGCGCAGCATGCGCACGCGCTCGTTCTCGGACGCCATTTCTTCCCGCGCCAGACGGAACGCCTCACCCATGCCCACGATCTGGTGCGTCGCGAGCGTGCCCGAACGCATGCCACGCTCGTGACCGCCGCCATGAATCTGCGCTTCGATGCGCACGCGCGGCTTGCGACGCACGTACAGCGCGCCGATCCCTTTCGGGCCATACGTCTTGTGTGCCGAGAACGACATCAGGTCGACCTTCAGCTTGCCCAGATCGATCGGCATCTTGCCGGTCGCCTGGGCGGCGTCGACGTGGAAAATAATGCCCTTCTCGCGGCAAATCTCGCCCAGGGTCTCAATATCCTGGATCACGCCGATCTCATTGTTCACGGCCATGATCGACACGAGGATCGTGTCCGGACGCAGCGCCGCCTTGAAGACGTCCAGATCCAGCAGGCCGTCGTCCTTGACATCCAGATACGTGACCTCGAAGCCTTCGCGCTCCAGCTCACGCGTCGTGTCGAGCACGGCCTTGTGCTCGGTCTTCACCGTGATGAGGTGCTTGCCTTTGCCTTGATAGAAGTGCGCCGCGCCCTTGATGGCGAGGTTGTTCGATTCGGTCGCGCCCGACGTCCAGACGATCTCGCGCGGATCGGCGCCGACCAGTTTCGCGACTTCCTCGCGTGCCTCTTCCACTGCCTGCTCGGCGGCCCAGCCAAACGAGTGACTGCGTGACGCCGGATTGCCGAACTGCTCGCGCAGGTAAGGCAACATTTTGTCCACGACGCGCGGGTCAATCGGCGTGGTGGCGCTGTAATCCATGTAGATGGGGAGGTTGAGGGTGTCGTTTTTCATGGGGTGCTCCAGGATCGTGCCGTGGCGCCTGTTATGAACGGGCCATATCGAAGACCGAATTGGGAATGCGCGTCGCGAGGGTCTGAGTATTGGTACCGGAGGTACCGGACTCGCGCGTGTCGCGCAGAACGGCCTGCTGGGCCTGTTTGCTGCGCTGCTGCTCGACAAGGTCGCGCAGCGAAACGGAATCGAGATACTCGACCATCTTCTGGTTGAGCGTCGCCCACAGCTCGTGCGTCATGCAGTGACCGCGATGGCCGTCCTGGCCCTTCTCGCAATTGCCCTTGCTCCCGCACTGCGTGGCGTCGAGCGGCTCGTCGACCGCGATGATGATGTCCGCGACCGTCACCTCTTCCGCGCGACGCGCAAGGCTGTAACCGCCGCCCGGCCCGCGCACGCTCTCCACGATTTCGTGGCGGCGCAGCTTGCCGAACAACTGCTCAAGATAAGAGAGGGAAATCCGTTGACGCTGACTAATACCCGCCAGCGTCACCGGACCCGCGTCCTGGCGCATGGCCAGGTCGATCATCGCCGTGACGGCGAAACGGCCTTTCGTGGTAAGTCTCATGATGATGCTGGGGATTAATCTCGACTATTTTCGTCAAGTATAAATTCCCTACGAATTTAGTCAAGTACTTCTGGCCCATTTTTTGCGGAAGTTCCCTCGCCCGTTTGGGAAATTTGCTATTTTTCGGGACGAACGTCCGTCTGCGGTGCGCGCAGCGGGAAGACCAGCACCAGCGGATTGCGCAGCACGGCGCGCCAGATGGCCCGATGGATCTGCCGGCGGTCGCCCAATCGCAGTGGACGCGATTGGAGCGCCATGTGAAATGCTAACGCAAAACTGACGCCGACGTTGAGCAGCGCCATCGATCCGACACCGGCAACGGCGAGCCAAAGGGCCGGATCGCGCAGCACCGGCATGCCAAGCACGCCAATCGAGGTGGCGATGGCGCCCGTCGAGAGGGTGACGTGGCGCACCTCGAAGGGCAGCGCGAACGCCGTGAGCACGGCAGGCACGAGCCCGAGCATGAAACCGAGGGTCAGGTTTCCGAGCACGGGCGCGATATGACGGCGGCACGCGTCGGCCAGCCGGGCGGCCCCATTGCGGCCGAAGACGAAACGCAGACGCCGGTTATAGGCCAGCACATCTCCAATGCCGTGCAGCGCGAACCAGTTGTCGGCCCAGCCCGAAATCAGGCTGGAGAACCACAGCAGCACGCCGGTCAGGGCGGCGAAGAGCGGCGTGACGCCAAGAATCGAGAACGAGTTCAGCGTCGCCTGGGCCTTCTCGGGCGGGATCGTATTCAGGCCGAGCGTTGCCGACACCGCCCACTGCACCAGCAGACAGAAGGGAAACACCATCGCCAGATTGCCGAAGATGGCGGCGGCTTGCGTTCGCACGAGGGCGATCACCTCGCCCACGAAGGCGTCCATGCCCGCGGGCGTGTCGACCTCGTCGAGCTTTCTGGCGATCGCCGGCGCCGTCATCGCCGGCTGCTTGGTGGCCAGCGTGAAATGGCAGAAGTGCATGAACAGGAAGCAAAGCGCGTAGTTGGCCCCGGCGAGAAAACCCTCGACGACGGTCGGCAAGTGCGCGCTCACAATCAGAAACTTCAGGTAGACGGTCACCACGGTGACGAGTCCGCCGCCGCAGGCCATCTTCAGCATGGAGAAGTATTCGCTGCGGTTGCGCGCGATGTAATGCTCGCCCGTCTCGGCGCTGCGCTCGACGACCTTGCGCGCCAGCAGCCCGAACGACGTACGCGCCAGTTCTCCGACGCTCTGACTCGCCCGGTTGGCGCGCACCAGGTCGGCGAACAGCCGGACGCGCGCGGCGGCGCGATCACTGCGATCGCCATGCGTCAGCCACGCTTCGAGCAAGCGTTCGAGCCGACGAATCCGCGCCTTGGCCCGCTCGACCTGAAACACGATGTCCACGCTCACGCCGTTCTCGTCCAGATGGGCATATACCTGGCGCACCGCGCGCGCGCAGTCGTCGAGCAACGCGCGAAAGACGTTGATCTGCTGTACGAAGTGCTGCGACGGCGGCGCGCCGTGCACGAATTCCTGCCCGGCCGTCTCAAGTTCCTGCATGGCGCGTCCGAGCCGATAGAACGGCGATTCGGTGGCGCGCGGATACGTCAGACGTGAGCGCACCGCCTGCGACAGTCCGGTCGATGCAATCTGATCGACGAGATGATGCATGGCCGCGAGCAGGTCTTCGGCAAACGGGTTCCAGTCGGTGTTGTCGTCCTCGTCCTCGCCGTGATGCAGCAGCGCCATGAGGTCGGCAAGCAGTTCCGGCGGCATGGCGGCGATCCAGTCGGCCGCATCTCCGTCGGGGAACATCAGCGAGCACAACGCCGAGAGATCGCGCCGCGTCGGCGGTGGCGGAATCAGCGCCTTCTCGATGCGCTCGATCAGCGCGCCCCAGAACCCCGGGCGCACCGGCATGCCGGTATCGCACAGCAGCGAAATTGCGTCGCTCTCGTTGATGACGCTACGCAAGGTGCGCGCCACCGGTAGTCGCCACGCGGGGTTGCGCTCAAGCATCTGGAGCAGATAGCGCAGCCGTGTGTGAGGACGATAGCGCGCCGCTTCCCCTTCGCCGCGTTCCTCATTGACCAGCGCACCGCGCTTTTGCACCCAATGCGCCAATTCGATCAGCCATTGATTCCGGACGGCCAGCGGCGCCGTCGGATCGGCATGCGCGAGCAGTTCGTCGAGCTGATGGCCGGCGTGGCGCGAGGCGCGCCATTTACGCCAGTACGAGTTGAACGAATTGAGCATCGATGGGAGCGTGGATTAAGAAAGACGGGAGACGCACGGAAACACCGGAGATACCGGAGATACCGCCAAACCGGCGCGACCGCACCGGTCGTGGGCCGAATGATAGCCGCATCGACGCGTGTCGCGAAAGTGACGCCATCGCCCGCCGCGCGCTCGCGCTGCGTCGTTCGCGTCGTGCGCGTCGTTCAGGCGTCGCTTTCCAGCCGTGCGAGCAAGCCGTCGAGACCGTCTTCAATATAGTCGAGCACGGTCTCGAAGCCTTGCGCGCCGCCGTAATACGGATCGGGCACTTCGGTCGCGTCGTAGCGCGTCGAAAAGTCCATCAGACGCACAATCTTGTGACGATACTCAGCCGGGCAGCGCGCCATGAGCTCAGCCACGTTGGCGTTATCCATCGCCACGATCCAATCGAAGCGTTCAAAATCGCCGGCTTGCACGCGCCGTGCCCGCAGCGCACTCAGATCGTAGCCACGCCGTTGTGCGGCGGCCTGCGTACGTTCGTCGGGCGCGTGACCGATGTGATAGCTGTGCGTGCCCGCCGAATCGACGTCGACCACGTCACACCGTCCGGCCTGGGCCAGCCGGTGGCGAAAGATGCCGTCGGCACTGGGGGAGCGGCAGATGTTGCCCATGCAGACGAAAAGGACGGATGCCTTTTTCACTTGACCGGCCCCAACTCCGCTTCGCTCGCGCCATCGGTGCCGAACACCAGCGCCTTGACGTGCAGCAACTGGTCGCGCACCTTGGCGGCCTTCTCGAACTCCAGGTTGCGCGCATGTTCCTGCATCTGCTTCTCGAGCTTCTTGATCTCGCGCGCCAGTTGCTTCTCCGACATATCCTGGTAATGCGCTTGCTCCTTGGCCTCCGCGAGCTCCGCCTTGGCGTCCTGCGGATCGTAGACACCGTCGATGATGTCCTTGATCCGCTTCTTCACCCCCTGCGGCACAATGCCATGCGCCTCGTTGTGCGCCATCTGCCTGGCACGGCGACGCTCCGTCTCGCCGATGGCTCGCTTCATCGACTCCGTCATCTTGTCGCCGTAGAGGATCGCTGTCCCGTTGACGTTACGCGCCGCGCGCCCGATCGTCTGAATCAACGACCGCTCGGCCCGCAGAAAACCCTCCTTGTCCGCATCGAGAATCGCCACCAGCGATACTTCCGGAATATCGAGCCCCTCGCGCAACAGGTTGATCCCGACCAATACGTCGAATGCGCCAAGACGCAAGTCGCGAATAATCTCCACGCGCTCGACGGTATCGATGTCGCTGTGCAAATAGCGAACCTTCACCCCGTTATCCGACAGGTAGTCGGTCAGTTGCTCGGCCATCCGCTTCGTGAGCGTGGTCACGAGCACGCGCTCTTGCACGGCCACTCGCTTGTTGATTTCGGTCAGGACGTCGTCGACCTGCGTGCGGGCCGGCCGCACGATGATGATCGGATCGATCAATCCGGTCGGACGCACCACCTGCTCCACCACCTGCCCGCTTCGTTTGGCCTCGTAATCCGCAGGCGTCGCCGACACGAAGATCGCCTGTCGCATCTTGCGTTCGTACTCGGCAAACTTGAGCGGACGGTTGTCGAGCGCCGACGGCAGGCGAAAGCCGTAGTTGACGAGGTTTTCCTTACGCGCCCGGTCGCCGTTGTACATGCCGTTGAACTGCCCGATGAGGACATGCGACTCGTCGAGGAACATCAGTGCGTCCGGCGGCAGGTAGTCGACGAGCGTCGGCGGCGGCTCGCCCGGCGCCGCGCCGGACAAATGCCGTGAATAATTCTCGATGCCCTTGCAAAAGCCCAGCTCCTGCAGCATCTCAAGATCGAAACGAGTACGCTGCTCAAGGCGCTGCGCCTCGACCAGTTTGTTCTCCTTGTAGAAGAAATCGAGGCGCTCGCGCAGTTCGTCCTTGATGGTCTCGATGGCTCGCAGCACCGTATCGCGTGGCGTCACGTAGTGTGACGACGGATATACCGTGAATCGCGGCACCTTTTGCCGTACCCGGCCGGTCAGCGGATCGAACAATTGGAGCGTGTCGACTTCGTCGTCGAACAACTCCACGCGCAACGCCAGTTCGGCATGTTCCGCAGGGAAGATATCGATGGTGTCGCCGCGCACGCGGAACGTACCGCGCCCAAAGTCCGTTTCGTTGCGGGAATACTGCATCGCGATCAGGCGCGCAATGATCTCGCGCTGCCCCAGCTTGTCGCCCTGGCGCACCGTCAGCACCATTCGGTGGTATTCGCTCGGATTGCCGATACCGTAGATCGCCGAGACGGTCGCCACGATCACGACGTCGCGCCGCTCCAGCAGGCTCTTGGTGGCCGACAGACGCATCTGTTCGATGTGTTCGTTGACGGACGAGTCCTTCTCGATGAAAAGGTCGCGCTGCGGAACGTACGCTTCCGGCTGGTAATAGTCGTAGTAAGAGACGAAGTACTCCACCGCATTGCGCGGGAAGAACTCACGGAACTCCGAGTAAAGCTGTGCGGCCAGGGTCTTGTTGGGCGCAAACACGATGGCCGGGCGGCCAAGGCGCGCAATCACGTTCGCCATCGTGAACGTCTTGCCCGAGCCCGTCACGCCGAGCAAGGTCTGAAATGCCAGCCCGTCCTCCACCCCCTCGGTCAACTGAGCAATCGCTGCAGGCTGATCCCCCGCGGCCGAGAATGGGCAGTAGAGCTGATAAGGCGAATCCGGAAACGTCAGGAACTTGCTTTCGTCGAGATCGTTGTCAGCCGCAGGGGTCATGGCGAGAGCGCAAGCTTGAGAGACGTAATCCGGCATTTTAGCGCGCCGGACGATTCCCTGAGTTCGATGGGTGACAAACGAGTGGTCAGCGGCGCGGACGGGGCCAACGGCGTCGGCGTATGGGTTGAGCGCGGCCATTTCGTCAATTTCTGGCAATACGTGGCAGTTTTCGTGCCGAAATGCCAAGATTTCGCGCGATGCCCGCCGGGGTTTGCCACAAGCGCAGACAATCTTCGCTAAAATAGCGCGTTGGGCCGATCCTGCGTCAGTTGCAGCCGACCCGCTGCATTTTCCTACTACCTGCTTCGAGCCGTCGAAATGACCCTCTTCTCCGCTGTCGAACTCGCCCCGCGCGACCCCATCCTTGGCCTGAACGAAGCCTACAACGCCGATCACCGTACCCATAAGGTCAACCTGGGCGTGGGCGTGTATTTCGATGCGCACGGCAAGCTGCCCCTGCTCAAGGCTGTGAAGGCCGCCGAAGCACAACGCGTGGCCGCCGGACTGCCGCGCGGCTATCTGCCGATCGAAGGCATCGCCGCCTACGACAAGGCCGTGCAGGAAATGTTGTTCGGCAAGGAATCGCCGGTACTCGCCGAAGGCCGCGTGATCACCGCCCAAGCGCTGGGCGGCACCGGGGCCCTGAAGATTGGCGCCGACTTCCTCAAGCAACTGAATCCGAACGCCACCGTCGCCATCAGCGACCCGAGCTGGGAAAACCACCGCGCCCTGTTCACGCAAGCCGGCTTCAACGTCGTCTCGTACCCGTACTACGACGCCGAATCGCATGGCGTGAACCTCGCGGGCATGCTCGACATGCTCGGCAAGGAACCGGAAGGCACCATCGTCGTGCTGCATGCCTGCTGCCACAACCCGACGGGCGTCGACCTGTCGATGGACCAGTGGGCGCAAGTCGTGGACGTCGTGAAGGCCCGCAAGCTGGTGCCGTTCCTCGACATCGCCTATCAGGGCTTCGGTGACGGTATCGACGCCGACGCCGCCGTGGTGCGCCTGTTCGCCGCTGCCGGCCTGAACTTTTTCGTGTCCAGTTCGTTCTCCAAGTCGTTCTCGCTGTACGGTGAGCGCGTCGGCGCCCTGTCGATCGTGACCGCCAGCAAGGACGAGTCGACCCGCGTACTCTCGCAGCTCAAGCGCGTGATCCGCACCAATTATTCGAACCCGCCGACGCACGGCGGCTCGGTCGTCGCGGCCGTGCTGGGCAACGCCGAACTGCGCGCCCTGTGGGAAGAAGAACTGGCCGAGATGCGCGAGCGCATCCGCGCGATGCGCCTGGCACTGGTCGAGAAGCTGCGCGCCCATGGCGTGGAACGCGATTTCTCGTTCGTCATCAAGCAACGCGGCATGTTCTCGTACTCGGGCCTCACCGCCGACCAGGTCGAGCGTCTGCGTGAAGAGTTCGGTATCTACGCCGTGAGCACCGGCCGTATCTGCGTGGCCGCGCTCAACGACAAGAACCTCGATCACGTTGCCTCGGCCATCGCCCAAGTGCTGCGCTGAGTACGTCACGCGTCATCGGTAAAGCAGCCCGCCACCCGGCGGGCTTTTTTTGCGCCCAAAATTGTTGCGTTGCAGCAACGATAGTTAATAACAATGACAACAATAACCCAAGACTATCGACATGATGCGGAAATGCCATATATCAGGGTTATGCTGCGTTGCACAGCCGCGATAAACGGTTGCATAATTCCCTCACCTTCCGCCTCTGGGCACACAACATGCTGTATCAGATTCATGAGTACAACCGTGCGTGGCTGAATCCCCTCACCACGTGGGCAAAAGCGGCAGCGACAACGTTCGTCAACCCGGGCAGCTTGCTGGCCATGATGCCCGGCGCCCCCCGAATTGCGGCCGGCTACGAGTTGCTCTACCGGCTTGGCAAGGACTACGAAAAACCCGAGTTCAATATCAAGGCAGTCGAAGTCGACGGTCATAATATTCCGGTCGTGGAAATGACGTCGATGGAGAAGCCGTTCTGTCGCCTGCAACGCTTCAAGCGTTACGCAGACGACGCGGGCGCCGTCGGGCAGCTCAAGGACGACCCGGTCGTGCTGGTGGTCGCACCGCTCTCGGGCCACCACGCCACACTGCTGCGCGACACGGTCACGACGCTGCTCAAGGACCACAAGGTCTACATCACCGATTGGGTCGATGCCCGCATGGTGCCGCTTGAAGCGGGCGCGTTCCATCTGGACGACTACGTCGCGTACATTCAGGAATTCATTCGCCACATCGGCGCGGAAAACCTGCACGTCATTTCGGTATGCCAGCCGACCGTGCCGGTGCTCGCCGCGATCTCGCTCATGGCATCGAACGGCGAAAAGACGCCCAGGACGATGACGATGATGGGCGGCCCGATCGACGCACGAAAATGCCCAACGTCGGTCAACTCGCTCGCGACGAACAAGTCCTACGAGTGGTTCGAAAATAATGTGATTCATCCGGTCCCGGCCAACTATCCGGGTTCGGGACGACTGGTCTATCCGGGCTTCCTGCAACACGCGGGGTTCGTCGCGATGAATCCGGACCGCCATCTGAAGTCGCACTGGGATTTCTATCTGGATCTGATGCGCGGCGACAACGACGACGCCGACTCGCACCGTCGCTTCTACGACGAGTACAACGCGGTGCTCGACATGGCAGCCGAGTATTACCTCGATACGATCAAGACCGTATTCCAGGACTTCAGTCTCGCACGCGGTACGTGGGATGTGGCAGGCCAGCGTGTCCGTCCGCAGGACATCAAGACGACGGCGCTCTTCACCATCGAGGGGGAGCTGGACGATATCTCGGGCAGCGGTCAGACACAAGCGGCACATGAACTGTGCGTCGGCATTCCTGCAAAGCGCCGGGCGCATTTCACCGCCCCGTCGTGCGGCCATTACGGAATCTTCTCCGGTAGCCGCTGGCGCACGGTGATCTATCCGCAGATCCGCGACTTCATCGCCAAGCACGCCTGATCGGAATTCGATTCGCCGGGCCGAGGTCACAACACCGCCGCGAGGGCGTCAGCCCGCGCGGCGGTATTGTTTTAAGACGCCGTCTGCGGCCCGCTCAGCGCGCCCCCTCCGGTCAACGCGTGCGCAACGAATCCAGCAACATCTGCGTATTGAACGACGAATACGCCTTGCGCGAATCGCCGGCCATGATGTCCCGCCCCATCACGATCGACAGCGTGTGGCGGTTCGACATCACGTAATAGCCCATGGCAGAAATCGTCACGTAAAGGTCGACCGGATCGACACCCCCACGAATCTCGCCGCTCGCCTCGCCACGCTTGAGCGTCTGCGCGAGCAACTCGACAATGGGCGAGACCTGCTGACGAATCTCCGTCGACTGGCGCATCGACTTCGCTTCGTGCAGATTCTCGTTGTTGATGAGCTGGATCAGTTCCGGATGATCGGCGTAGTAGTCCCACACGAAGTGGGCCAACTCGGCCACGGCGTCGAGCGGCGCAAGCACATCGAGCCTGAGCGCGTGTTCGGCGCGGTTGAACTCGCCATAGACCTCTTCGAGCACGGCCAGATAGAGCTGGTCCTTGTTGCCGAAGTAGTAGTACAGCATGCGTTCATTGATGTCTGCTCGGCGTGCAATGCTGTCCACGCGCGCCCCGCTCGAACCACGTTCGGCAAACTCCTCGATCGCAGCGGCCAGAATGCGCTGGCGGGTGCGTTCGGGGTCCCGTTTGATCTTGGTTTGGGGTGTTGTCATGATCGGCCGGTCGTTCTCAACGGGCGGAATTATGGCACAACGGTTTCAGTGTTTCGGCAAAATGCAGGATAATTCGACTTTCCGCCGAATCCCCTACTAAAGACGTGTCCGAAGTCAGCGCGCTCGCGCAGCGCATCGATGCCCTATTGCCCCAGACGCAATGCACTAAGTGCGGTTACGACGGGTGCCGCCCGTATGCCGACGCCATCGCCAGCGGGCAGGCGCTCTATAACCAGTGCCCGCCGGGCGGTGCCGAGGGCATCGCTCGCCTCGCCAAGCTGCTGGACCGTCCCGTAATTCCCCTCAATCCGGCACATGGCCAAGCGCGCCCCCGCCCGCGCGCCGTCATCGACGAGTCGCTTTGCATCGGCTGCACGCTCTGCCTGCAGGCTTGCCCCGTCGACGCCATCGCCGGTGCCGCCAAGCTGATGCATACGGTGATCGAAGACCGCTGCACCGGCTGCGATCTGTGCGTGCCGCCCTGCCCGGTCGACTGTATCGACATGGTGCCGGTCACCGGCGAGCGCACCGGCTGGGACGCCTGGTCGCAAACACAGGCCGACAACGCCCGCTCGCATTTCGAAGCGCATCAGGCGCGTCTCGCGAAGGACAAGGCCGAGCGGGAGGCGCGTCTGGCAGCGCGCGCGGCGCGCGTTGCCGCCGGGGCGCCCACGGCACCCGCCACCGAACACGGCACGTCTGAGGCGACCGATGCGGCCGATGCGGCCGACGCGATTGCGCAGGGCGCCGCTGCATCGCCACGCTCCCAAGGCAATCGCGAGACGGCGCCCTCCAGCGCTGGCGACGAAGCTGCCGCCGCAGCGGCTCGCAAGCACGCCATCATTCAGGCGGCATTGGCACGGGCCCGCCAGAAATCGGCCACGCTGGCCGCCGAGGGGCTGGGGCCGAAAAACACGGAGAACGTCTCTGCCGCCGTTCAAGCCCAGATCGACGAAGCCGAAGCCCGGCGCAAGCGCCTGGGCCTCGCGACCAACGACACCTCCCCACCGCCGACACCTGGCGACATACCCCACAAGGGCTAGACAGGCCGCAGCACGCGCCGTCGCAAGCCGACCAGACCGACGCCCCAACTCCCGCGCCCCACGCCATGAACGACGCCAAACGCCGTGCCCTGTTCGAGACGCTGCAACGCCTCAATCCGCATCCGACGACGGAGCTGGAATACACGTCGCCGTTCGAGTTACTGATTGCCGTGCTGCTCTCCGCCCAGGCGACCGACGTTTCCGTGAACAAAGCCACCCGCAAACTCTACGCCGTGGCGAACACGCCGGCGAAAATGCTCGCGCTCGGCGAAGCGGGT
The DNA here is from genome assembly GCF_041919235.1 of Pandoraea sp. Taxonomy (NCBI): domain Bacteria; kingdom Pseudomonadati; phylum Pseudomonadota; class Betaproteobacteria; order Burkholderiales; family Burkholderiaceae; genus Pandoraea; species Pandoraea sp. Next base: position 148,345 of record NZ_JAYRUC010000003.1, on the reverse strand, counting down.
CTGGCTGAATACATCAAAACGATTGGCCTGTATCGCACCAAGGCCAAGAACGTCATCGCTACCTGCCGGTTGCTGCTCGACGTGCACGGCGGTGAGGTGCCGCGCTCGCGCGAGGCGCTAGAAACGTTGCCGGGCGTTGGCCGCAAAACGGCCAACGTCGTTCTCAATACTGCGTTCGGCGAAGACACCATTGCCGTCGACACGCATATCTTTCGCGTGGCGAACCGCACGGGCCTTGCGCCCGGCAAGGACCCACTGGCCGTGGAACTGGCGCTGGAGCGCGTGACCCCGCGCGAGTTCAAGCACGACGCGCATCATTGGCTCATCCTGCACGGCCGCTATGTGTGCAAGGCGCGCAAGCCGGAGTGCTGGCATTGCGCCATCGAGCCGCTGTGCGACTTCCGTCCCAAAACACCTGCCCCCAAGCACTGACCCACTGCCTACCGCGCGCAGCCCCGAAAACGCAAGCGGGCGGCCCCGACATCG
>NZ_JAYRUC010000003.1:25215-147849 GCF_041919235.1 Pandoraea sp. | reverse complement strand
CCCCCCCGCCCCCCCGCCCGCCCCCCCCAACCCCCCCGGGGGCGCCCCCCACCGGGGGCCCCCCCGCTTGCTCTTACCCTACCCCTTCAAGTGTCCCAGGGCGTCGCCAAAGTGGCTTAGATGATGCGAGCCGCCTCGTCGAACGAGAGTCGCGCATTGCGCGGGAACAGCTTGTCGTGATCGCCGTAGCCCAGATTGCAAATGAAGTTCACGCGCCACTCGCTGCCGCCGAAGAAGGTGTCGTTCACCTTCTGTGCGTCGAAACCGGCCATCGGACCGCAATCGAGGCCCAGCGCGCGGGCGGCAAGGATGAAGTAGCCGCCCTGCAGCGAGCTGTTCATGTGCGCAGCACCGGCCGCCTTGGCGGGGTCGCCCGAGAACATCGGCACCATCTTGTCGGCACCGTTCGGGAACAGCTTGGGCAGGTGCTCGTAGAACTTCAGGTCGTACGCGATGATGGCCGTCACCGGGGCCGTACGGGTCTTGTCGACGTTACCCGGCGCCATGCATTCGAGCAGTTTGGCCTTGGCTTCCGGGCTCTTCACGAAGACGACGCGCGCGGGCGTAGTGTTGGCCGACGTCGGCCCCCATTTGACGAGATCGTACAGCTCACGCAGCGTTTCATCGCTGACCGGCTTGTCGAGCCATACGTTGTGCGTGCGCGCCTCGGTGAACAGTTGGGCGATGGCTTCTTTGGCAATGGTGCTCATGGCGATGGACCTCGGGAGATGAATGGCAAACGATCGGCGATTGTACCGTTGCTGCGCGACACGCGCTGACGTGGCAAAAATCTCCCCAAAATCAGGTGCCGGTGGCCGCGCCACGCGCCGAAAGCCAGACCACGCCCGCCAGAATGAGCACCCCGCCGCCGAGCTGCGCCGCCGTGAGCGTTTCGCCCAGCAACATGGCCGCGAGCAACACCGTGACCACCGGTTCGAGCGTCGAGAGCATCGATGCGCGTCCCGCGCCAAGGCGCTGCAGACCCGCGAAGAAGGTCAGAATGGCGACGACCGTCGAACACACGGCAATGGCGGTCAGCGCCGCCCAGCCCCCGGCCCCTGTGGGCCAATGCAGCGGCAGCCCCTGCGAGGCGCGCACCGCGCCCATTGCGCCGAAGGAAACAGTGGCCGCCAGACAGACGAGCGTCGCGGTCGCACGCGCATCGACACCCCGTGTCAACTGCGCACCGATCACGATATAGCCCGAGTAGATCAACGCCGCCGCCACGGCCAGCGCCATGCCCAATGGTTGCCCCTGCCCGCCCCCGACCGTGAGCGCCGTTCCCAGTGAGCAGAGCACGAGCGCGCCAAGCTTCACCCGGGTGAGACGCTCATTCAGGAAAATGGCGGCCAGAATCGTCACAAAGACCGGGTAGAGATAGAGCAGCAGCGCGACGAGCGATGCCTGTGCGTATTGCAGCGCGCTGAAGTAGCAAAGTGACTGGCCGACGTAGCCGATGCCCCCCATCAACGCAATGCCGAGCGCCTGGGGGCGCGACGGAAAGCGCACGCGTTGCCACCGGCACCAGCCCAGCAACAGGAGGGTGGCGACGAAGAAACGAAACAGCAGCGTCGCGAAAATATCGGCTCCGGACGCCGCAGCCGCGCGCGCGAAAATGGCCATGGCGCCGAACGCCGATGCCGACACGGCAATCAGCGCAATGCCAGCCCTGGCCGAGGGTGCGGGTGGGGGTGCGGGTGAATGCGTGGCGCAGATGTCGCCGGAGGGGGACGATACGCGGGGGCTTTGCGACATGGTTGGACAAATTGAGCGACAATATGACGTGATTTTTATGTGTGACCGGCGCGTTCCGTCCGCCACGCAACCGCCTGACGCACCGCAGTAATCGATCCGCCATTGTAGTCACGGCACGCCGCGCCGCAAGTTGCTTCACGAGAACCCCCGGGAGTCCCCATGTTCAATCCAAGCCGCGACGAAGTCCGGCAATTCTTCTGCACCACCTGGCAAAAGCAACGCGGCGGCAGCATTCTCACGCCGCTCGAGACGATCGCGGCCGACTGGATCAACGAACATCCCGAGTATCACGACGCCCTCGCCGACACCGAAGAAGCGAGCGAGCGCGAATACACGCCTGAGGCCGGGCAGACCAACCCGTTCCTGCATCTGTCGATGCATCTGGCGATCAGCGAGCAGGTCTCGATCGATCAGCCGCCCGGCATTCGTGCCGCCTACGAGACGCTCACCCGTCGGCTCGACTCGCCGCATGAAGCCCAACATCGCATCATGGAGTGCCTGGGAGAAACGCTCTGGGAAGCGCAACGCACAGGCCAGCCGCCCGACTCGGACGCCTACCTGCAACGCATCGAACAGCAGGCATCGCGCTGAGCGCGCGCATCGGCGCTTGCGGCTCGGCGCGCCGACGAAAGCCAACGACGGTGGCCCTCGCGGCCGCCGTCTTTTTTATGTCGATACCGGAATCGCTTACTTCTTCGTAACAAGATCGCCGGGCAGCGATTCAATATAGGCCGCAATGTCCTTCAGTTCCTGCGACGTGAACGGACGCGCCTTGCCGTCCTTACCAAGCGTTGCGGGATTGGACATGACCTGCGTCTTCATGATCGCGTTGCTGCGACCGAACACCAGGCTGGTTTCGTTCTGATACGCCCGCAGCGCGTTGTACACATAGTCTGCGTACTGTCCCGCAAGCTTCGGGTATTCGGGGCTGACGGGCGCGTTCAGATTCGCACCGTGACAACTTGCGCACATGCCTTTCTCGACCAGCGCGCGGCCGTTGGCGATATTGCCGGCGGCCACCGCCGAACCCGCCCAGCCTGCAAGCACCGCGCCGAGTGCCAGGGACGCCGCAGCCGCGGCCTTTACCATCGAATGCTTCATCGTGTTCTCCTCAGCCACGCACGTTTTACTTCTGGGGATTGACCGGCGTCGACGCCGTTTGCGCCGCGTAGTACGCGGCAATGTCGACGATGTCCTGATCGGTCAACGTGGCTGCGATGCCATGCATCGTCTGAAACTTGCGGTCGCCCTTGGCGTATGCCTTCAGGGCGTTTTCGATGTACTTCGCATTCTGTCCGCCGATCCGGGGCACGTGATAGACCTCGGGAAATGCAGTGCGATAGTCGGGAATGCCGTGGCAGCCAATACACATGGCGACCTTGTCCTTTGCCGCGTCCAGATTGGGCTGGAGTTCGGCCGCATGGGCCGCGCCGAGCGGCATGAACGTCGTGAACGACGTGCTGCCGAGCGCCAGCGCCATCATCGTGAGGAACTTTTTCATGGTCTTCTTGGGAACGTTTTTGGTTGGAATACCGGCCCGCAACACGCAGGTCGACGTCCCGGCTCCAAGGTCGCCGACCTGTGAAAAAAGCAATCGATTGTACCCCACACCACCGCCCGCGCAAACTCGGGGCTGACCCGCACAGTTCTCCGAAGTTTCTTGCAAGCCTTTGATGTATAGGTAGATTTTTGCAGCCCAAGCAGGCCGTATGCGCAATGTCTTATACTGAACTTTTTCCCTGCCCGGCCGGTTGGCCGGCTGTTTGCGGACGGTTCAGACAATGCGCTTCGAAGGCTCTTCCCAGTACGTCGCCACCGACGACCTCAAGCTCGCCGTCAATGCGGCGGCCACGCTGCAACGACCGCTGCTCATCAAGGGTGAGCCCGGCACCGGCAAGACCATGCTCGCGGAGGAAGTGGCCGCCGCGCTCGACATGCCGCTGCTGCAATGGCACGTGAAGTCCACCACCAAGGCCCAGCAGGGCCTGTACGAATACGACGCCGTCTCGCGTCTGCGCGATTCGCAACTGGGCGACGAGCGAGTGCGCGACATTGCCAACTACATCGTCAAAGGGGTGCTCTGGCAGGCCTTCGAGGCCGATCGCCCCGTGGTGCTGCTCATCGACGAGATCGACAAGGCCGACATCGAATTCCCCAACGACTTGCTGCGCGAACTCGACCGCATGGAGTTCTACGTGTACGAAACGCGCCAACTGGTGAAGGCGCGCCACCGTCCGCTGGTCGTCATCACGTCGAACAACGAGAAGGAGCTGCCCGATGCCTTCCTGCGCCGCTGCTTCTTCCACTACATCAAGTTCCCCGAACCGGCGACGATGCAGTCGATCATCGACGTCCATTTCCCGAACATTCGCCGCGAGCTGGTGAGCGCCGCCATGGCGACCTTCTTCGAAGTGCGCGAGATCCCGGGACTCAAGAAGAAGCCATCGACGTCCGAGCTGATCGATTGGCTCAAGCTGCTGATGGCCGAGGAGATCGGCCCCGACGCGTTGCGCAGCGCCGACAACAAGCTGGCGATCCCGCCGCTCGCCGGCGCGCTGATCAAGAACGAGCAGGACATGCACCTGTTCGAGCGTCTCGTCTTCATGAATCGCGCCAACCGGTAAGCGCGCCACCGTCATGCTGATCGACTTTTTCTATACCTTGCGCGCGGCAAAATTGCCGGTCTCGGTCAAGGAGTACCTCACGCTGCTCGAAGCCCTGCAGCGTCAGGTCATCGCGCCCTCGCTCGACGAGTTCTACTATCTGGCGCGTCTCTCGCTCATCAAGGACGAGAAGCACTACGACAAGTTCGATCAGGCGTTCGGCGCGTATTTCAAAGGCGTGCAGCAAGTCGTCGACGCCTCGGGCGAGGTGCCGCTCGAGTGGCTCGAAAAGCGAATGCAGCGCGAATTGTCTCCCGAGGACAAGGCGCGCATTCAGGCGTTGGGCGGACTCGACAAGCTCATGGAGCGTCTCAAGCAACTGTTCGACGAACAGAAAGGCCGCCACGAAGGCGGCAGCAAATGGATCGGCACCGGCGGCACATCGCCGTTCGGCAATGGCGGCTTCAATCCCGAAGGAATTCGTATTGGCGGCGAGAGCAATGGCAATCGCACAGCGGTAAAGGTGTGGGACCAGCGCACCTATCGCGACTACGACGACACCGTCGAGCTGGGCACGCGCAACATCAAGGTCGCGTTGCGGCGTCTGCGCAAGTTCGCACGCGAGGGGGCGGTGCAGGAGCTCGATCTTGACGACACCATTCGCTCAACGGCGGCCAACGCCGGCTGGCTCGACCTGAAACTCGTGCCGGAGCGTCACAACAATGTGAAGGTGTTGATGCTGCTCGACGTCGGCGGTTCGATGGATGACCACATCGCGCGCACCGAAGAGCTGTTCTCGGCGGCCAAGTCCGAGTTCAAACATCTCGAGTTCTACTATTTCCACAACTGCGTCTACGACTATCTGTGGCGGCAGAATCGACGCCGTCATCACGAGCGCTTCGAGACGTGGGACGTACTGCGCAAGTACCCACCCGACTACAAGCTGATCTTCGTGGGCGACGCCACGATGAGTCCCTACGAAGTGCTGCAACCCGGTGGATCGGTCGAGTACAACAACAAGGAGGCCGGTGCGGTGTGGCTGCGCCGCTTCATCGACCGCTTTCCGCATCATGCATGGCTCAATCCGGAGCCCGAGCCGATTTGGCAATATCGCCAGTCGATCTCGGTCATCCGCCAACTCTTCGCAGGCCGCATGTATCCGATTACGCTGGCCGGGCTCGAGTCGGCCATGCGAGTGCTCAGCAAGTGAGCCACGCGGCAAACCGTACGCCGACCGCACTTCGCCGGCACGAATCGTCCGCCCGACGGGCCTGCTTGCGTGGGGCGGTGTGGGGCGGTGTGGGGCGGCGCAACCGCATAACAACAACAACGTAACAAGAGATCTCCTTCCATCATGACGTCCAGCACCACGCCTGTGCCACCGCTCCGACCGTTGGCAGATACCTCGCCGTCAGCCATCGTGGCCGGCTTCGTGGCCATGATGACGGGCTACACCAGCTCGCTCATTCTGATGTTCCAGGCCGGACAGGCCGCGCATCTCTCCTCGGCGCAGATTTCGTCGTGGATCTGGGCGCTGTCCATCGGCATGGGCGTAACGACCATCGGCCTCTCGCTGCGTTATCGCACGCCGGTGGTCGTTGCGTGGTCGACCCCAGGCGCCGCGCTTCTGATCACCTCGCTACCGGGTGTGCCCTATGGCGAAGCCATCGGCGCCTTCATCGTCTGCAATGCCCTGATCGCCCTGTGCGGGCTGACCGGCGGCTTCGAGACGATCATGCGCCGCGTGCCGCCTGCGCTGGCCTCGGCACTGCTCGCGGGGATTCTGTTTCGCATCGGGCTGGAGATCTTCCTCGCGGCCCAGCACCAGACCGCGCTCGTGCTCACAATGTTCTTGACCTATCTCGTCGTCAAGCGCTTCGCGTCGCGCTACGCGATTCTGCTGGCGCTGATCGTCGGCACCGCCGTGGCGGGCGGGTTGGGCCTGCTCGACTTCAGCCACTTCAACGTCTCGCTCGCGAAGCCCGTATGGACCACGCCGTCGTTCTCGCTGTCGGCAACGATCAGCATCGCGATCCCGTTGTTCGTCGTGGCGATGGCGTCGCAAAACGTGCCGGGGCTCGCCGTGCTGCGCGCGGACGGCTACAAGGTGCCGGCCTCGCCGCTGATTTCGACGACGGGCATCGCGTCGGTGCTGCTCGCGCCGTTCGGCGCGCACGGCATTCACCTGGCGGCCATCACCGCGGCCATCTGCACCGGACGCGAAGCGCACGAAGACCCGGCCAAGCGCTACACCGCCGCCGTATGGTCGGGCGTGTTCTACCTGATCGCGGGCACGTTCGGGGCGACCATCGCCGCATTGTTCGCGGCGTTTCCAAGGGCCCTCGTCGTCTCGATCGCCGCCCTCGCCCTGTTCGGCTCGATCATGAACGGCCTGGCCAACGCCATGCACGATACGAGGCAGCGCGAAGCGGCGCTCATCACCTTCATGGTGACGGCGTCGGGCCTGACCCTGTTGTCGATCGGCTCGGCGTTCTGGGGACTCATCGCGGGCGTGGTGACGCTGGCGATTCTCCAGTGGCGGCGCGCCTGATCTTCGCGCGCACCTCGCTTGCGCCCGACGGGTTCCAGGCGCGAAGGATCGGGTACCGAGGTGATACCATTCGGCCCGCAACGCTTGTCGAATTCAACGTAACCGCAGGAGCAGCAGAACCATGGCAGTGATCGAACCGACCCCGGTCTTCAAGGACAATCTCGCACAAATGGCGGCCTTCGGCTCGCTCGAGGGCATTGCCCGCATCGACTTGCGCGATGGCACCGGAGCGGTGGTGGCGAGCATCGAGAACGCACCGGGCAAGCAAGGCTCGCTCGCCGTGTACCACTACCTCAAGCAGGCCTTCGGCACGCTCGACGCCAAGGCCGCCGAGCACGGTCTGGCGGTCTTCGGCGAGCACACAGCCGACGCACGCAACCGTCCGGGCGCGCATCCCAACGTCGACCGACTGCTGGCGATTGCGGCCGGCGGCGCCGCGCTGAGCATCGAAGAAGTCGCGGCCTGAGACACACGCGCGCCGCGCGCCAAATGAAAAGCCAGCCTCGCGGCTGGCTTTTCTACACTCACACTCACACGGCACCGGTGCGCTACGCGCGTCCGGGGCGATGGCGTCAGATCGTCAGATCGTCAGCACCGGACCACCGTCGCCGTTGGCCGAGCGAAGTTGCTTGACCCAACGCTTGGCGGGCAGCCCCGTCGCGGCTTCCACCACCTTCGCACGCGCTTCCACGTCTTTCCACTCGACCGACAGCAGCGGGCCGTTGAAGGCCAATACAATGACGTTGCCATCGTGCACTTCCGGGAACTCGATCACGCGATTGTCGAACGCTTGACGCAGACGACGGATATTCTTCGGATAGCTGTCATGATCGCCGAACAGGTTCGTCGTCAGCATGCCCGGCTCGCGCAGCGTCGCGCGGCAGGCCTTGTAGAACGCCGGGGTGTCGTGCACCGGGCCACGTGCGGTTGCATCGTACAGATCGACTTGCAGCACGTCGACGGTGCCGTGGTTCGCCGTGTCGGTGACGAAGTCCCACGCATCCGCTTCCACCACCTTCAATTTACGCGAGTCATCCGGCAGGTTGAACATGGTGCGCGCCGCCACGACCACGGCCGGGTTCAGTTCAACTGCGGTGACCTGCGTGCGTGAGAACTGCCGATGCGAGAACTTGGTGAGCGAGCCCGTGCCGAGTCCCAACTGCACAACATGCTTCGGCGCGCGCATGAACAATAGCCACGCCATCATCTGCTGCGCGTATTCCAGCTCGATCCGGTCAGGCTTGGACAGACGCATCGCCCCTTGCACCCACGGCGTGCCGAAATGCAGGTAACGCACGCCTCCCATTTCGGAGAAAGTCACCGGCGCGAAGCGCGGCTTGTATGCGGGACGGGAGGCGCGGGTGCTGCGCTCGTCGCTGACGAACGCTTCGGCTTCGATGGATTTGCGTTTGATGAGGGTCATGTGTCCTTCGATGAAACTCGGGAGATTCCGATGGGATCGCATTGTACCGGGTTCGCTTGCCACCCCCTGCGTCGAACGCCCAGGTTGGACACGCCGCCCGCCCGCGACGCAGACAGACGCCGCAGCACCCAACCCACCACACAACGTGGGCAGCGCATCGTGTTGATGCATCCGGCACAAGATCGGTGCCCGAACCCGTCCTGCCACACCGTTTCGCTGCACCGTCTCGCTGCATCATTTCGCCCACCATTTCGCTGCGCCCCGCGACCTGGCGCACCTTCCATGCGCGGTGGCATGGATATTGCAGAAGAGACAGGCAGGCCAACGGCGGCCTCAAAGCAAACTGGCAAGTCGCGACGACACGCTCTGAAAAAGGAGCGTCCCGGGCAATGGCGCCCCGAAGCGAGATGACCCTGACCCGGACGACCGGTTCGCGGGCATCTCGCTTCGGGGCGCCTTTTTCTTTACCGGTCAACGCGGTGCGCATCTGCGTCGACACTCCCTGTAAGGCATGGCATGAACGCTTTCTCCACTCCGTCACCCGAAGCCGAAGTCCCCGCCGAGACTATCGGCGCGTTGATCGACCTTGCCGGACGACAGCGCATGCTGTCGCAACGGATTGTCCTCCAGTTGTTACTTGCTTCGCGCGGGGACACCGCCGCCCTCGACATCGCACGCAAGTGCCTGTCCATGTTCGCGTCGGCGCATTCAGATCTCGTGACAGGTAATGAGCGTTTCCCCGGCGCATTCTCCAGCGCCTTGCAGCAGCTCTACTTCGGTCAGCCGCGCGCTGACGCGCGTATCCGCGATTTCATTGCTCAGGTCAGAACAACCATGGACACCCCCTTGGCGGACACCCTCGCGCAGGCATCGTCCCTCGATGGGCTGGTCGTGCAGGCCACCCCCATACTAGAACTGCTGCAGACCGTCACGCAGGCCTACCAGCAGGAAATGCACCGTTGCGAGGTCGCAGTGCGCAAACGTCAGACCGACCTCGCGGGGCGCCTTGGCGGTATTTCGATGCAAGCAAACATCGTCGCCATAAATGCGCGCATCTCCGCGGCACGGGCGGGAGAGCATGGCAGGGAGTTCTCGGTGATCACGCAGGTGCTTGCGGACATCATCAAGGAGATGGACCAGTTGATCCGCAACGTCGTCGGCTCGAGCGAGACGTCGCAAGGTTCGGCCAGCGTCTGATGCGAAGACGCGCTCGGAACGTTACCCTGCCCCGGTCCGTTCTGCCTTGGCGTGGCGGCATGACCGAGCAATGTCCAATGCGCATTGACGGGCCGTCAGGTCGTCAGGCCGCCAATGCCTGCCACGCGCGCAGCTTTTCCGCGTATGGCAACGTGTAGGCCGGGCTGCTGGAGGGAAGCATCGCGATCCGGTACCGATGCGCATGCTGCGCAAGCGCTTTCAAGCCAAGCCGAGCCGCCGTGCCACCATTGAACGCAATGACTTCCAGACCGGGCAGCCGCTCGATGAGACCGATCAGGTCGTTGCCCGTATGGTCGCGGATATTGCTGTCGAGGCTGCCCTTGCGGCGTGCCTCGGCCACCACATCCCACACCCCGATGCGATGGGCGAGCAACGCCTGAAGCTTCGCATCGTAGTCCAGCGACGGCAGGTCTAGGCCAATCGTGTCGCCCACCAGATGCCAGAAGCGATTCTGCGGATGCGCGTAATACTGCTGGTGCGCGAGCGAGACGTCGCCGGGCAGGCTGCCGAGAATCAGGACGCGCGTTTGCGTATCCACCACCGGGGGAAAGTTGCGCTTGAGACCGGGGCGGGAGGCCGTCGTCATGGCACGCATCCGTCGCGCGCCTGCGCACCCTGCGCCGCTTGCAGACGCCGCCAGAAACGCGGCAGGAACGCCTCGGTGACAAGCAACGGCGCACCACGGCGCACGAAGACCGAGCGACGCGCCCACAACCGCGCACGCGGATGGATGCCGACGAGCGGATCGCGTGCGTCGTGACGTGCACGGCCGTGCAACAGGTGGCGCGGCGCGAGCGGGCTCGACACCAGAATGGAACGCGTCACGGTAGGATCGTGATAGAGCAGATCGGCCAACGGACGCGTGCGCAAACGGCGCATGGCTTGCCAGACCGAACGGCTATGGGTGAGCGGCGTGACGCTGTGGGCCACAACCACCGGCTCGTCGTCGACCAGCAGGATGACATCGCGCGCCCACATCGGCGTGCGCAACGGCACACCGATGGCGCGACACTGATCCGCGTCGGCGGGCATCACCCGCTCTGCCACGACACGCACAGTCACGCGGCCAAGCGCCGACAGATGGCGCGTGAGCGCGCCGCCCCGGGTCAACCAATCCTTATGACGACGCGAGAGCGCCGGCGATGGGACAGCCTGCCAGCGCCGCCCACCTACATCGAATCGAAAAGTCATGGCTCGGCATTATAAAGGCGCAATCCGACGGCATGCCGCCCCCCAGCCGCACTCGACGCGCGCGGGCGGCCCGCCACTCGCCGGACTCGCCCGCCAATCGCGCCAATCCCGCCAATCCCGCCAATCCCGCCAATCCCGCAATAGGAAGGCCCCCGCGACATTTCGACGCGGGGGCCTTTCAGCGACGCGGTCAGCGCCTCATTGGCTGCGCCACCGCCTCAACGGGCGGCGAGTAGCAGCGCGTTCGTGCGCTTCACGTAAGCGGCAGGGTCTTCAAGGCTGCCACCTTCGGCAAGAAGTGCCTGATCGAACAGCAGTTGCGTCCAGTCGGACAGATCGGCGCTCTCGGCCGTGAGACGCTGGATCAACGCATGCTCCGGGTTGATTTCGAGAATCGGACGGAACGTCGGCATCGCCTGCCCGGCCGCCTTCATCAACCGCTGGAGCGTACCGCTCATGTCGTTCTCATCCGAGACCAGGCACGACGGCGAGTCGGTGAGACGGAACGTCACGCGCACGTCCTTGGCCTTGTCGCCGAGCACGCCCTTCATCTTCTCGACGAGCGGCTTGAGCTCGTCGCTGGTCTTCTCCTGCGCCGCCTTTTCACTCGCATCTTCGAGCGCGCCCAGATCCAGATCGCCCCGCGCCACGCTCACGAGCGCCTTGCCCTCGAAGTCGTGCACGTACGAGAGCATCCACTCGTCGACACGATCGGTCAGCAGCAGCACTTCCACGCCCTTCTTGCGGAAGACCTCCAGATGCGGGCTGTGGCTTGCCGCCACCCAATTCTCGGCGGTGACGTAGTAGATCTTGTCCTGTCCGTCCTTCATCCGGCCGACATAGTCGGCCAGCGACACGCTCTGCTCGGCCGAATCGCTGTGCGTGCTCGCGAAGCGAAGCAGCTTGGCAATGCGCTCGCGGTTCGCGTGATCCTCGCCCGTGCCCTCCTTGAGGACCTGGCCGAACGCGCCCCAGAACTGCTTGTACTTCTCCGGCTGGTTCTCGGCCAGCTCTTCGAGCAACCCGAGTACGCGCTTGGCACACCCTTCCCGAATCGCCTTCACATCGCGGCTTTCCTGCAGAATTTCACGCGAAACGTTCAGCGGCAGATCGGCAGAGTCGACCACGCCGCGCACGAAACGCAGGTAGTTCGGCAGCAGTTGTTCCGCGTCGTCCATGATGAACACGCGCTTGACGTACAGCTTCAACCCGCCCTGCGAATTACGGTCCCAAAGATCGTACGGTGCATGGCCCGGCACGTACAGCAGTTGCGTGTATTCACTGCGCCCTTCCACGCGATTGTGCGTCCAGGCCAGCGGCGCCTGCATATCGTGGGCGATGTGCGCGTAGAACTGTGTGTACTGCTCGTCGGTGATCTCGCTCTTGCTGCGGGTCCACAGCGCGCTTGCCTGGTTGACGGTCTCGTCGGTTTCGGCCGGCACCATGGCCTTTTTCTCTTCGTCCCAGGTCTCGCCGCGCATGACGATCGGCAGCGAAATGTGGTCCGAGTACTTACGAATGATCGACTGGAGTTGCCACGACGAAAGCAGTTCGTCCTCGCCGTCGCGCAAATGCAGCGTGATGGCCGTGCCGCGCGGGGCGCGCTCGATGGTCTCGACCGAGAAGTCGCCCTCGCCCGTCGACGACCAGCGTACGCCTTCCGATGCCGGCAGACCGGCGCGACGCGATTCGACCGTCATGCGGTCGGCCACGATGAAGCCGGAGTAAAAGCCCACGCCGAACTGGCCGATGAGTGCGGCGTCCTTCTGCTGATCGCCCGACAGGCGCGAGAAGAACTCCTTGGTGCCGGACTTGGCGATCGTGCCGAGATGCGAGATCGCCTCCTCGCGGCTCATGCCGATGCCGTTGTCCTCGATGGTGACGGTGCGGGCGTCCTTGTCGAACGACACGCGAATCTTGAGTTCCGGATCCTGCTCGTACAGCGCGGCGTTGTTGATGGCTTCGAAACGCAGCTTGTCGGCGGCGTCCGAGGCGTTGGAGATCAGTTCGCGCAGGAAGATTTCCTTATTGCTGTACAGCGAATGAATCATCAGTTGCAGAAGCTGTTTGACTTCTGCCTGAAAGCTCATGGTTTCTTGCGCCATGGTCGGCAACCCTCGTGAATCGGTGAGATGGATGGAATTTCGACTCGAACCGCAGCCCGGCGCACTTGCGCGCGCGCTGCCGGAACGGCGGTACAGGGCAAACATAGGGATGGGCAGCCGGCATTTCAAGGCCACCGGGAGGGTTATTTTGCTGCGGGGCGTGCAGCGCCACGAAAAATCGCGACCGAACCCCGGCGAAAAACCGACCCCGCCCGCGCCCGTCACCCGTCACCCGTCACCCGTCACCCGTCACCCGTCACCCGTCACCCGTCACCCGTCGCTCGTCACCCCTCGCCCGTCACCCGGCGGGCGCTCGCTCGTTCAGGCCGCCCGCTCGAGCTGCCGCGAGAGGAAGGTCAGCATGGCGGGATCGCTGGAACAGGCGATGTTCATGCGCATCCACGTACTCGGCGCCTGACGCGGCGAGAACAATGCGCCCGGCGCAAACAGGAAGCCTGCTTCGTGCCCGGCGGCCGCCACCGCGCTCGTATCGACACCGGTGTCGACCCACAGGAACATGCCCGACGCCGGATCGCCGAACATGCGCACGCCAATGCGCTCCAGATGGTGGCGCGTGCGATCACGCGCCTCGTCGAGGCGCGCGCGCAACCGCTCCACGTGACGCCGGTAATGCCCCTCGGTGAGCGCCTTGTAGACGATCCGTTCGTTGATCTCCGGCGTTGTCGAACCCGACAGCATCTTGTGATCGACGAAGGTCTTCGCCAGTGCGGGCGAACAGGCCACGAACGCGACGCGCAGATTTGCGGCGAGCGTCTTCGAGAAACTGCCCATGTAGATCACGCGCTTGAGCTGATCGAGACTCGCCAGACGCGCCACCGGCTGGTGCGGCGGACACAGGTCGCAGTAAATATCGTCTTCGAGCACCATAAAGTCGTACTGCTCGGCCAGACGCAGGATCTGGAAGGCACGCGCCGGGGTCAGCGAGGTTCCGGTCGGATTCTGCAGAATCGAATTGAGGATGAGCAACTTGGGGCGATGCTGCTGCACCAAACGCTCCAGGGCCTGCATGTCCAACCCGTCGGGCGTGTACGGCACGCCCACGGTGTGCGCACCTTGCGACGCGATGCGCCCGAACATCACGAACCACGCCGGATCCCCCACGAGTACCGTATCGCCCGCACGCACGTACAAGCGCAGCAAAAAGTCCACCGCCTGGGTAATGCCTGACGTCAGCACGATCTGCTCGGGCCGCGCGCCAATTTCAAGCTCCGCGAGTTGCGTCTGAAGTTGAATGCGCAGCGGCAAGAAGCCGTGCGGGTGACCGGTCTGGAGCAGATGCCCGCTCGACTGACGGCTCATCGAGCGCATCGCGGACGTCATCATGTCGGCATCGAGCCAGCTCGGCGGCAGATAGCCCATGCCCGGACCACGCTCCGGAGCGACCGAGTGAAGCATGCTGCGCACCAGCCAGGCCACATCGATGGGACCTTGCGCGACCATCGGCGCGGCGGCGTTCTGCGGTGGCATCACGGGCCGCTCGCGCACATAGAAGCCCGAACCACGGCGCGCCTCGAGATACCCCTGCGCGACCAGACGCTCGTAGGCCTCGACGACGGAAAAGCGCGACACGCGTTTGTCCTCCGCCAGCGAGCGAATCGAAGGCATACGCATACCGGGCAGGAAAACGCGCTCCTCGATGCGCAGGCTCGCCCAGTGCACGAGTTGATCGACGAGCGTCATGCGTGCCGTGTCGAGCGCGGCGTTGTCCGCCAGTACCAACGGAGAAATGCGGTTCGTTGTCGTCATCGTCTGTCCACCTCAGTGCGGCTGACCAGCCCCTCGTTGTCGAAGTGTCTGCCCACTATCGCTCATGGATCGCCACTCTACGCCAGCCAAATTCCCTGTCAATCCCGAACTGTACCGAAAGTTTCGTCATTATTTGTACCGGTACTGTACTGGCGTTAACCGATAAAGTGTCCTCTCAACTGGAGACCGCCATGCGTGAAATCCGACTCTTCGAACTGGACCAGGGACAGACCGTCTACTGGCAGAGCCCGGCTGCCGATCTGCCGCAATCGCTTGAGGTGTTGCAAGGCGTATTGTGGCTGACTGTCGAAGGTGAGCCCATCGACCATTGGCTGCACGCTGGCGAGAGTTTCGAGATGCGCGCCGGTCAGCGCATCTGGCTGGGCACGTGGCGCGAAGGCGTGCGGCTGCGCGTGAGCCAGCCGACCAGAATGCGCTCGGCGTTCGCTGCACGGCGCCCCCTGCGTGGCGGCTGGCGCATGGTATGGCGCAACATTGCCACGCGCATGGCCCAGCGCGCGGCGAATCCGCTCTCGCGCGGATGAATCGACCAAGGAACGAGGCGGAGTAAGCTATCGCTTTTACCGCCTGAAGCCGCCATGACCGCACCCCAAGCCCTGAACCTGAAACTCGATCATCTCGTCGTTGCCGCGCCAACGCTCGAGGCAGGTGAGGCCCATGTCATCGAGCAACTCGGTCTCACCGATGTTGTGCCGCAGCGCGGCGGTCGACACGCACGCATGGGCACGCACAACAGTTTGCTCGGACTGTGGGGCGGCGTGTATCTCGAGATCATCGCCATCGATCCGGACGCACCACCTCCGAGCCGGCCACGCTGGTTCGGGCTCGACGACGCCGCCGTTCAGGCCCGTCTGGCCCGTGGGCCATACCTCGCGCATTGGGTGGCGCGCGTGGACCGTCCGCGCTCGCTGCCACGCTGGCAGGCCCAGTATCCGCAGCGGCTGGCCCCTGTCGTCGCGATGCAGCGCGGTGCATTGACCTGGCAGATCGGTGTGCCCGACGACGGTAGCCTGCCCGCATGGCAAGGCGCCGGACAAGGCCTGCTGCCCACGCTGATCCAGTGGGATTCGCCGGAGCATCCGAGCGACACCCTGCCATCCGCAGATTGTGCCGTCACAGCATTGCGTGGCTTTCATCCGCAGGCGGGTGCGATCAACGAACAATTGCAGTGGCTTGGGGCCGACGCCCTTGTCAATGTCGAAGCAACGCTGGTCGAGCCGTCGCTTGCCGCCGAAATCGAAACACCCGAGGGCGTGCGCACGCTGCGCTAGAACCCTGGCAGTACCGAATGCCCGGCACAACGCATGGCGGGCGGATCACCCCAACACGAGACACACGAGGCGACACCATGAATTCGCGCGAATCCCGGGGCATGCTGATCGGTCTGATCGGCGTGCTGATCTTCAGTCTCACGTTGCCCATGACCCGCATCGTCGTGGCGGAGGTCAATCCGCTGCTCAACGGGCTGGGCCGCGCGCTGGTCGCCTCGGTGTTCGCGGGTGCCCTGCTCTGGTGGCGCCGCGAGGCATGGCCCACGCGGGCGCAGCTCAAGAGCCTCGCGATCACGTCGCTGGGCGTGATCATCGCGTTCCCGGTCTTCTCCGCGTGGGCGATGAAGACGATTCCGGCGTCGCATGGCGCCGTCGTCAACGGCTTGCAGCCCTTCTTTGTCGCGATTTATGCGTATTGGCTCGGCGGTGAACGTCCGTCGCGCGGGTTCTGGGTATGTGCGCTGGCCGGCAGCGTACTGGTGATCGCCTTCGCGCTGCGCGCCGGGGGCGGCAGTCTGCACGCGGCCGACGGCCTGATGCTGCTCGCCGTGGTGATCGGTGCGCTCGGCTATGCCGAAGGCGGCAAGCTTGCCCGCGAGATGGGCGGCTGGCAGGTGATCTGCTGGGCACTCGTGGTGTCAGCGCCGGTGCTGCTGCTGCCGGTGGGCTGGCTTGCCTGGCACCAGCCGTGGCCCGTGAGCGGCAAAGTCTGGGGCGCGTTCGCCTATGTCACCCTGTTCTCGCAGTTCATTGGCTTTTTCGCATGGTACGCCGGCCTCGCCATGGGCGGCATCGCACGCGTGGGCCAAGTACAATTGCTTCAGATTTTCTTCACGATTGCGCTGTCAGCCCTCTTTTTCGGCGAACAGGTCGACGTCGCGACGTGGCTGTTCGCGGCGGGCGTTGTCCTGACCATCGCACTCGGCAAGCACATGAAGATCGGCGCCTCGCGACTCACGGGCAAACCGGTCTGAGGACATGTGACGGCGCGCGCGATCCCCGCGCCGTCACATGTCTGCCCCCTGGCATTGCGTCTGCCCCCAACGCGCTCGGCACCCGCAATGCCCGATACTCGCGACCGCTCAGAACGGCCGCACTCTCATAGCGAGCCCCTCATGCATGATTGGCAATATTCCGAACGTGCCCGTAAATTGACCAGCTCGGCGATTCGCGAAATTCTCAAGGTCACGGAGCGCCCCGACGTCATCTCGTTTGCCGGCGGCCTGCCCGCGCCTGCGACCTTTCCCGTCAAGTCCATGCGCGCCGCCGCCGAGCGCGTATTGACCGAATCGCCGCAGGCTGCGCTGCAGTACAGCGCGACCGAGGGCTATGCGCCACTGCGCGAATGGATTGCGAAGCGCTACTCGCGCGACGGCCTGACGCTCTCCCCCGAGAATGTGTTGATCACCACCGGTTCGCAACAGGGCCTCGATCTGATCGGCAAGATCTTCATCGACGAGGGCAGCCGCGTACTTGTCGAAGCCCCGAGCTATCTGGGTGCTCTCCAGTCGTTCTCGCTGTTCTCGCCGACGTATGTGCCGGTGCCGACCGACGACCACGGCCTGCTCCCGGAAGCGCTCACGCCCGAACGGGTGAATGGCGCACGCTTTCTGTATGCCATGCCGAATTTCCAGAACCCGACCGGACGCCGACTGCCAATGGCGCGCCGCGAGGCACTGGCCGCCCTTGCCAAGCGCGCCGGGTTGGCGATCATCGAAGATGATCCCTACGGCGAGCTCGACTACGAAGGCCAACGTCTGCCCAGCCTCATGTCGCTCGCGCCGGAGCACGTGCTCTACATGGGCTCGTTCTCGAAGGTGCTCGCGCCGGGACTGCGGCTGGGCTTCGTCATCGGCCCGCAGGCGGTGATCGCCAAGCTCGTGCAGGCCAAGCAGGCCGCCGATCTGCACACGCCGAGCCTCACGCAGCGCATTGCCTACGAGGTCGTGAAGGACGGCTTCCTCGATACGCATATTCCGTCGATCCGCACACTCTACGCTGCGCAGGCCAAGGCAATGCTCGCGTCGCTGGCGAAGCACATGCCGGCCGACACGACGTGGACCACGCCGGCAGGCGGCATGTTCATCTGGTTGACATTGCCCGCCGGCATCGACACCATGCAGTTGCTGGAAAAAGCGATTGCGCAGAATGTGGCGTTCGTGCCCGGCGCGCCGTTCTATGTCGGCACGCCGCAATCGAATACGCTCAGGCTATCGTTCGTTACCGTGTCGCCCGAGAAGATCGAGGCAGGTGTTGCTCGTCTCGGCGCCCTTGTGGCCGACGCGCTCACACGCCGCGCAGCATGATTCGCCGGTCGCACTCGCCGGTCTGAACGGCGTTCGGACCGGCGCTCGACGGGACCGGCACACGTCGCTGCATCCGCCTCCCATCCAACCTGTCGGACCGATCGTTCGGTCCGACGCAATGCATCTGCAAGGAAGCCGTACATGTCCGTCTACGACAAACTGAAGCAACTGGGTATCGAACTGCCGAGCGCTGGCGCTCCCGCTGCCGCCTACGTGATGAGCGCACAAACCGGCAACACCGTATTCCTCTCGGGCCACCTGCCGAAGAAAGACGGCAAGGTCTGGACCGGCAAGCTCGGCGCCGACGTAAGCGTCGACGAGGGCAAGGCTGCGGCGCGTGCCGTGGCCATCGAACTGATCGCCACGCTGCACGCGCATACGGGCGACCTGAACAAGGTCAAGCGCGTTGTGAAACTCATGAGCCTCGTCAACTCGACGCAGGAATTCACCGACCAGCATCTGGTGACGAACGGCGCGTCGGAGCTGATCGCGGAAGTGTTCGGCGAGGCCGGCAAGCACGCGCGCTCGGCCTTTGGCGTCGCTCAGATTCCGCTGGGCGCGTGCGTCGAGATCGAGCTGATCGCGGAACTCGCCTGACGATCGTCCGACGGCCGTCCGACGCTCGCCGAATGACGTCGTGATGGGAGGCGTGCCGCCTTGCGGTCGTCTCCCTCCCCCTACCGCAACGGCCACGCAACGGCCACGCACCGCCCCCTCACCGAGGCAATGCCGGGCACCGCACCGCTGGCCCCAGGCTCGTGTGGGCCTAGAAGGCGCTCTTGATCACGCCCCCATCGGCTCGCAACGCAGCGCCTGTCGTCGCCGACGACAGCGGACTGGCGACATAGGCCACGAGGGACGCAATTTCCTGCGGCGAACCGAATCGCTTGATGAGCGATGTGGGGCGTACCGTTTCGAAGAATTCCTTTTCGAACGCTTCGAACGATTTGCCGTCGGCCTTTGCGAGGGTCTCCACGAATTCCCCCACTCCCCGCGATTTGGTCGGCCCCGGCAGCACGCTGTTGACGGTAATGCCCGTGCCGGCAACCGCTTCTGCGAGCCCACGCGAGACCGCAAGCTGCGCGGTCTTCGTCATCCCGTAGTGAATCATTTCAGCGGGAATCTGCACGGCGCTTTCGCTCGAAATGAAGATAATGCGCCCCCAGTTGGCCTGCCTCATCGCCGGCAGAAACAGACGAGCCAGACGGACGCCACTCAGCACGTTGACGTCGAAGAAACGCTGCCAGTCCTCGTCGGGAATGGCTTCAAACGGCTTGGGCTCGAAGATGCCCAGGTTATTGACCAGAATCTCCACGTTCGGATAGCGTCGCGCGAGTTCGTCCGCCGACGCAGCCGTACTCAGATCCCCCGCAAATCCGTACACCTCGCCACCGGTGTCCGCTTTGAGTTGCGCAACGATGTCGTCGACCGATGACTGGGCGCGACCATTGACGATCACGCGCGCGCCTTCCTGCGCCAACGTGCGGGCAATGGCGAGACCAATGCCGGCCGTGCTTCCGCTGACCAGCGCGAGTTTGCCCTTCAAATGCAGGTCCATGAGTGACTTCCTTTTCAGTGAAATTCATTGAGATGGCGACGTCCCGTCTTAAGCAACGGGAAGTCGCCAACAGGTTCACGTGCGGGTGATCGAGGCGCCACCATCCACCAGCGACGCCGTACCGGTCACGAAAGACGAATCGTCCGACGCAAGATAGAGGACCGAACGCGCCAGTTCTTCCGGCTTCGCGACGCGCTTGAGCGCATGCAGCCCAGTCACGAATGCCTGCGATGCGTCGGTGTCGTTCATGTCGCGATACATCTCCGTGTCCACGGCACCGGGCAACACGGCGTTGACGCGCACACCTTGCGCACCGTACTCGGCGGCAAGCGCCTGCGTCAACCCGATCAGCCCGGCCTTGCTCGCCGCGTAGGCTGCCGTGCCGGGAAACGCGAACGAGTATCCGACGAACGTCGACGTGAAGATGATCGACCCACCACCGTGCTTCAGCATTTCGGGAATCTGGGACTTCGCGCCCAGGAAGGCACTGGTCAGGTTCGTCGCCAGCGCAGCGTTCCAGCCCGCTTCGGAAATGCCGGTGGTCGGTCCCATCTCACCGAGCGTGCCAGCGTTGTTGTAGGCGATATCCAGACGGCCGAAGCGGCTTACGGCAAGCGCGACCAACGCCTTCGCAAAGTCCTCCGATTGTACGTCGCCGGCCAGATACGCGGCTTCGCCGCCTTCGCTGACGATCTCCGCCGCGAGCGTTTCCAGTTCCGCCGCGCGGCGTGCCGCCACGACCACCTTGGCACCTTCCTTCGCGAACAGCTTTGCGGTGGCGCGGCCAATACCAGAACTGGCCCCCGTGACGATGGCGACTTTCCCTGTCAAGCGTTGCATGTTCAATCTCCTGAAGCACTGTGTCGGCCAGTGCGGTATGCCTTGGCCCGTGAAGCGACTATATGCTTCATATTTGATTGCAAAAAGGCATAAAACATGCTCGAATCATTCATCTTTTATGAATGATTGCGGAGGGATATGGACCGTCTTCGCGCCTTTGAGGTTTTCGTGACCGTGGTAAGCCGGGGTGGCTTTGCGCGCGCGGCGGAGGCGCTCGGCACGTCGCCCGCAAACGTCACTCGCTATGTGAACGAACTGGAAGCGCATTTGGGCGCGCGCCTGCTGAATCGTACGTCGCGCACGCTGTCGCTCACCGACGGCGGCGAGACGCTCTATGCGCGCTGCAAGTCCATCCTTGACGATGTCGCGGAGACCGAAGGGCTTGTGACCTCCGCGGCGGTCGAACCCCGTGGACGACTGCGCATCAATGCGCCCGTGAGCTTTGGTATTCAGTATCTCGCACCGCTATGGCCTCGGTTCACGCAGACCTATCCCGGGATCGAACTCGACGTTGCGCTGATCGACCGCGTCGTCGATATCGTCGACGAAGGCTATGATCTGGCGATCCGCATCTCGCGCGCCGGATCGACCAGCCACGCCGCCCGCAAACTGGCCACATCGCAAAACATCCTGTGTGCGTCGCCGGCCTACCTGGCGCGCTTCGGACATCCAACCGTGCCGGCGGATCTGATCGCACATCGCTGCATCGGATACACGTATGCGGCCACCGGCGACGAGTGGCAACTGATCGACGGTGGCGGCAAGACCCACGCCGTGCGGGTCGACTGCCACATGCATACCAATAACGGCGATACGGCGCGCGCGGCGGCGCTTGCCGGGCAAGGCGTCATCTGGCAACCCACGTTCCTGATCGGCAACGATCTGCGCGCGGGCAAGCTCGTTCAGGTGCTGCCCGACTATCGCCTGCCTGAGATCGACATACTCGCCATGTACCCGAGTCGCCGACACCTCAGCGCGCGCGTACGCGTCATGATCGATTTCCTGGTCGATGCGTTCGGCGGCGTGCCGCCATGGGATCGGGGTGACGCAGACGGGATGGACGTTGGGCCGGCGACGCGCTGAAAGCCCGTACGGCCCATGTGTTCGGCGTGCTCAGCGTGCTCAGCGTGCTCAGCGTGCTCAGCGTGCTCAGCGTGCTCGGCGTGCTCGGCGTGCTCGGCGTGCTCGGATGTTCCAGTTCCGGTTCCGGTTCCGGTTCCCGGACCGGGACCGGGACCGAGACCGAGACCGGGGGATCGTCCTGCGCCTTGCCGCGCGTTGCGGGTGACGATCAGCGCGGCTTGCCGCTGCCGTAAGCACGACGCATGGCTATCGCGACAGCGAGCGACAGCACGACCGCCACCGCGAGCAGGGCAATCACGCCGTGCCAGCCATGCGACTTGAGCATGACGCCCGAGTAGCTGCCGAGCAGGCTGGAGCCCATGTAGTAGAAAAACAGGTACAGCGCCGAGGCGATCGCCCGCCCCTCGGTCGCGCGGCGTCCCACCCAACTGCTGGCGACGGTGTGCGCCCCAAAGAAGCCGAAGGTAAAGATCGCGAGACCGATCACCACGCCCAGCACCTGCGACGCCAGCAGGCTCACAAGTCCCACCAACGCCAACGCCACCAGCACCCACAGCAGGCGGGGGCGTCCAACGCGATCCGACAGAGGCCCCGCGATGAACGAGCCGATCACGCCGATCAGATACATCGCAAAGATCGCCCCAATGGCGGCGTGCGGCAGATGGAACGGCGGCGCCGACAGGTGAAAGCCCAGATAGTTGTAGACGCTCACGAAGCTGCCCATCATCAGGCCGGCGAACAGGTACAGGCCAAGCAGCGCGGGATCACCGAGGTGGCGGCGCGCATGTCCGATCGCTTCGCGCACCGTCATGTCACGTGGCGAAAAACGACGCGAATGCGGCAGACTACGGGCAAACTCCAGCCCCATCGCCAGACAGACCAGCCCGATCACCGCCACCGACACGCGCCACGAGAACAGGTCGGCGATGAACGCGGACAGCACGCGTCCGGCCATGCCACCGAGAATGTTGCCGCCGATATACAGCCCCATGGACATGCCGAGTGAGCGCGGATCGATTTCCTCGCTCAGATACGCCATCGCGATGGCCGGCAATCCGGAAAGCGCTAGCCCCTTGAGCGCGCTGAGAATGACAATCGTCTCGAAGTTGCTCGAGAACGCACTCGCGAACGTGAGCACCGAGGAACTGAGCAGCGCGATGGTCATCATCCGCTTGCGGCTCACACGATCCGCAGCGACACAGGTCACGAGCAGACCTAGCGCCATCATCATCGTGGCTGCCGAGACCGACCAACTCGCCTGTGCCGGTGAGATACCGAATGTCGTGGTCAGCAGCGGCAACAGCGACTGCATGCAGTACAACTGGGCAAACGTCGAAAACCCGCCGAAAAAGAGCGCCCGGCTGATGACGGCGTATTCACGAGTGCCGCGCGCGACGCCGGCTGGAAGCTTGGATGCCGGTGTACCGACGCCTGCGGGGACGCCGTTGGGAAGAGGAAGGGAATTCGTTGATGCCATGACGCTGGACCGGCTCACGCGAGTCTGGGGGGAAATGTATACAACGAATCATAGGTTTGCCGTTACCCTGCGTCCAATATATATTTAAACGATATTTCCATATATAAAACAGATCAATCGAGGACTGAGGGATGGAACTGCGTCATCTGCGCTACTTCGTGGCCGTCGCTGAAGCGTTGCATTTCAGCCGTGCGGCGCAAAAGCTCAATATCGGCCAGCCGCCGCTCTCCATGCAGATCCGCGCGCTGGAGGACGAATTGGGCGTGGCACTCTTCGAGCGCTCACAGCGACGCGTCTTCCTGACCACCGCCGGGCGGGCGTTCCTCGTGCGGGCGCGTCAGATCCTCGCCGACGCCGAAGCCGCCCGTCAGGAGGTGCAACAGATTGCAGGACTCGACGCCGGGGAATTGCGCATCGCGTTCACGACGTCTGCACCGATGACGAACCTGATGAAACGGGTTCTTACCGGCTATCGCCTGCGATATCCACGCGTGACACTGACGTTGATCGAATCGCCTTCGGAGCGGCAACGGGACGCGCTCACCGAGCGCACGTTGGACATTGGTCTGGTGCGCCAGGCGGACAATGCGCCGCCGATCGCGGGCCTTAGTTTCGAGACGTTGATCGATGAAGCCCTGGTCGTGGTCTTGCATCAGGGTCATGTGCTGTCAGGGCGCGCAAGCCTTTCCATGGCCGACCTGGCCAACGAGGCGTTTATCATGCATCCGCACGATGTGGGCACGGCAATCGATGGAAAAATACGGCGGATGTGCGAGCGTGCAGGATTTGCGCCGCACGTCGTGCAGGAAGCACGCGAGTCGACCACCATCGTCGCACTCGCGGCGAGCGGGCTGGGTGTGGCAATACTCCCGGCCGCCGTGCGATGCATCCAGATCGAGGGCGCATGCTTCATGGACCTCAGCGAGCCCGACGCGCACACGCCCCTGCTGTTGGCCAAGCGTCGCGACGACACAAGCCCGTTAGTACAGGCGTTCGTCGAGATCTGCCGCGAAGTGGCGGGCCACCTTCACGAGACGCCGCCGCCAGGGGCATGAGGCTCCGCCAAGCCCGCGATCAGCCGCGCAGCGATGCCGCCAGACCGATGACGACGACGCCGAGCACAAGATTCAGGATCACGAGCCGTCGAATCCCATTGACTGCGGCAGCGCCGTCCGGCCATGACTGCGCCTGCACCGCGCGTTGCAAGCGCGGAAACAGCGCAAAGCGAATGTGACCGAAGACGAGCATCATCACCACGCCGATGCCGGCCATCGCATGCACGGGCCAACGGGCGTGCATGCCGCCCATCTCGAGCATCATGTGTCCGCCGGAAAGCAGAATCACAACGATCGCCACACCCACCCACGTGAAAAAGCGCGAGAGCGCCGCTTCCCATAACGGCAGACGTTGCTGCGGCGACAATTCGGAGGACGCCGGACGCAGGCAGGCCAGCGCAAAGAACATCCCCCCGATCCAGACGACCACGCTCACCAGATGCAGGAACAGGCTGAAGGCATAAACGTTCATGCATAACTCCCGTCAGGATGCCGAAGGTACGGCCGGCGACACCGGCTCGAGCGAACGCGGCTTGAACGTCGCGAACTTGACTGCCGGGGAACGGCCCTTGCGGGCGCGCTTGCCGATGTTGGGCGCGAGCGACGCGCCCGAGAGCGTCTCGGACTGCAGCTTGCCCCCGCGAACTTCGCCATACACCGTAACGCCCGCTTCGCCGATCGGCACCGCCGACACCAGGGTCTGCTTCGCGTCGAGTCCGATCAGCGTGACACCGCGCCCGCCCCCCGTGAGCGACTTCATCTCGTCCATGCCGAACACGAGCAGGCGGCCGTCGCTCGACAGACACGCCACCGCGCTCGCACCGCGCCAAATCGGTGTCGGGGCCAGGGGCTCGGAACCGTCGTCGATGGTCATGAACGACTTGCCGGCCTTTACGCGGCTGACCATATCGCCAAGCTTCGTCGTGAAGCCGAAACCCGCCGACGTTGCCAGCAACAATGGCTGGTCGCCCGATGCCGCGTAGTAGTGCAGCAAGCGCGACCCCGATTCCAGTTCGATCAGCGACGTGAGCGGCACGCCGTCGCCGCGTCCGCCCGGCAACTGCGCGACCGCCACCGAATAGACACGGCCATTGCTGCCCCAAGCGATCAGCGGATCGACGGTGCGGCACTCGAATGCGCCGTACAGCGCGTCGCCCTGCTTGAACGAGAAGCTTTGCGCATCCAGACCATGGCCCTTGAGCGCACGCACCCACCCCTTGGATGACACCACGACGGTGACGGGCTCGTCGACCACACGCGCCTCGGCCACGGCGCGCTTTTCCTCTTGAATCAGCGTGCGGCGTTCGTCGCCGAACTGCTTCGCGTCGGCTTCGATTTCCTTGATGATCAGACGCTTCATTGCGCTGTCGTTGGACAGCAGGTCTTCCAGCTTCGACTTCTCGTCGCGCAACGACGCAAGTTCCTGTTCGATCTTGATCGCTTCGAGTCGCGCCAACTGACGCAGGCGAATTTCCAGAATGTCGTCCGCCTGACGCTCGCTCAACCGGAACGCGCTCATCAGCGCGGCCTTCGGCTCGTCCGACTCGCGGATGATGCGAATGACCTCGTCGATATTCAGGAAGACGATCATCCGTCCTTCGAGAATATGAATGCGGTCGTTGACCTTGCCCAGACGATGGCGTGAGCGGCGCGTAACCGTCTCGAAGCGGAAGCCGATCCACTCGGTGACGATGCTGCGCAACGACTTCTGCGCCGGGCGACCGTCGGCGCCGACCATCACGAGGTTGACCGACGCGCTCGATTCCAGGCTCGTGTGCGCGAGCAGCATCGTGATGAATTCCTGCTGGTCGATACGGCTCGACTTCGGCTCGAACACCAGCCGCACCGGCGCGTCCCGGCCCGACTCGTCGCGAACCGCATCGAGCATGCCGAGCATCGACTGTTTGAGGTTCTGCTGCTCGGGCGTAAGCGACTTCTTGCCGAGTTTGACCTTCGGATTGGTGATTTCCTCGATTTCCTCGAGCACCTTCTGAACCGACGTGTTCGGCGGCAACTCATACACGACCGCCTGCCACTGACCGCGCGCCATCTCTTCGATTTTCCAGCGCGCGCGCATCTTGAGACTACCTCGACCGCTTTCGTAGGCCGCGCGGATTTCCGCCGCACTCGAAATCAACTGGCCGCCGCCCGGGAAGTCCGGCCCCTGCACAAGCGTCATCAATTCGGCGTCGTCGAGCTTCGGATTGCGGATCAGGGCAACCGCCGCCGACGCGACTTCGCGCAAGTTGTGCGACGGGATTTCCGTCGCCAATCCCACCGCGATCCCCGAGGCCCCGTTGAGCAGCACGAATGGCAGCCGCGCCGGCAACAAGCGCGGCTCCTCGGTCGAGCCATCGTAGTTCGGCACGAAGTCCACCGTGCCCGCGTCGATTTCGTCGAGCAACAGCTTCGCGATCGGTGTCAGCCGCGCCTCGGTGTAGCGCATGGCCGCCGCACCGTCGCCATCGCGCGAGCCGAAATTGCCCTGACCGTCGATGAGCGGATAGCGCATCGAGAAGTCCTGTGCAAGACGTACCAGCGCATCATAGGCAGACTGGTCGCCGTGCGGATGGAACTTGCCGAGTACGTCGCCAACCACGCGCGCCGACTTGACCGGCTTGGCGTCCGACGCCAGGCCCATTTCGTTCATCGCGAACAGAATGCGTCGCTGCACCGGCTTCTGGCCATCGCATACGTCGGGCAGTGCACGACCTTTGACAACGCTTATCGCGTAGTCGAGATAGGCGCGCTCGGCATACGCGCCGAGCGTCAGCGTGTCGTCATCCGACGGTTGCGTAAAGAGATCTTCTACTTGTTCCATAAAACCTGTGGGTTTGCTGCGAACGTACGATGAGAGTTCGGGTGGAGGTTGACCGCGAGATCATACCAAGCTCGTCGGCACCTTTCGGCAAAAAACACGTCGGCGCGGCAAAGCGGGACGTGATTTCGGAATGCAGGAGGCTGGAATCGGCAGGAGGCCGCTCTCCGTTCAGGCAAATCCGAGCAGTGGACGGCCGGCATCACCCTGCGAGCGCGTGGAAGACACGCGCTCGCCCCCGCCGAGAACGCCGCACCGACGCGATTCAGTCGATTGCCGGTGCCGACGACAGCGCCCCTGCCGCCGATTCGCGTACCACCGCGTTCGGCATGGTAGCAGGCACGACGGGCAGGCCGGACGGCGCCCCCAGAATGACGTGAATGCGGCCGTCGCGCGAGCCGCTCACCCGGGCACCGCCCATTTGCGCAACGTGACCGCTCGCACGGATCACCCCACCTCCGAGCGCAGCGACCGCCGCATCGGGCTTGAAGCGTCGATAGAGTTCGAGCACGGCGGCTACGTAATCGCGGGTCTCTGCATAAGGCGGAATCTGGTCGTCATGACGCGCCACCGCCCCCTCTCCCGCGTTGTACGACGCCAGGACAAGCTCGAGACGGTCGGGATAACGCGCCTGTAGATCCCGCAGATAGCGGGCGCCTGTCAGCACATTGATGCGCGGATCGGCGAGTTTGTCGGCGACCGTGCGCCGCGCGTCGGCACGCACGCCGTAACGCTCGCCGGTGGCAGGAAGCACCTGCATCAATCCGATGGCGCCTTTGGGCGACACCGCTGCGCTATCGAACCCCGACTCCGCTGCGATGACGGCTTTGAGCAGCGCCGCATCGACGTGATAACGCTGCGCGGCCTGCGCAATCACAGGCGCCAGCTTTCTCAGATTGGGATGACGCGCAAGGGCGTCGTACAGTCGCGCGCGGTCTTCGCCGCTGGCAACACCGCCATGCGCCGCGCGCAAATCGGCGTTGCCGCCAGAACTCACGACTAGACGGTAATGCGCATCGAGCTTGCGCGCGGCCAGATGCGCGATGCCGTTCTCGTCGACGTAACCGTAGAGTTCGGCGTGCGCCAATGGCGTCGACGCAAGCAGCGCGGCGGCCAGCACGGGGCCGGCGAAGCGTCGGCGCAGCGCATGAATGCGAACCGCCATCGAGGGGTTATTGTGGCCGACCTTTGACATGCACCTTGATTGTCTGGCTCATGGCCGGACCGTACGACTGGTGCGCACCGTTGGCGAACTGAATCGTCAGCGTGTGATCACCGGGCGTCAGATTGACGCTCGTCTCGGTCTGTCCTTTGCCGAAGTGCAGGTGCGTGTCGTCCGTGGGTACGACTTGACCTGCCGGAATCGAATCGCCGTCGATGATGAGATGGTGATGACCGGTATTGGACGTCATATCGCCCGCCGGTTTGATCGCCATTCCCTCGACGCCGAACTTAACCACCACCGGGTTGGATACCGTCGCACCGTTGGTCGGGGCAACGAAGAAGACGCGCGGCTGGGCCGACTGTGCCAACGCGACGGCGCTGGCACCGGCCAGCAGCAACGGCACGAAAATGCAACGCATGGAACGCAACATAACGCGACTCCCGGTGGGGTGGAGGGAGGATTATCCCACCATGTGAGCGCTCACGCTGGTTTCCCGTGCGTGAGGGCCCCCATCGTTGGGCTGGCGCCGGCCCTGCGCTCAGATGTCGGCTTCCACCTCGTTGCCCTTGGCTTCGAGCCAGCTGCGGCGCTGCGCCGCCTCGCCCTTGCCCATGAGCATGTTCATCCGCGCCACCGTCGCCTCGAAATCGAGTCCGCCGAGTGCTACGGGGCTCAACCGACGGGTATCGGGATTCATGGTGGTTTCCCACAACTGCGCGGCACTCATCTCACCCAGTCCCTTGAAGCGGCTGATCGACCATGCATTGTCGCGCACCCCGTCCTTGCGCAGCTTGTCGAGAATGGCTTCGAGTTCGCCTTCGTCGAGCGCGTAGAGCTTCTGCGCGGGCTTCTTGCCCCGTGCCGGCGCGTCCACACGATACAGCGGCGGGCGAGCCACGAACACGTGTCCCTTCGCGATCAATTGGGGGAAGTGGCGGAAGAACAGCGTCAGCAGCAATACCTGAATATGGGAGCCGTCGACGTCGGCGTCCGAGAGGATGCAGATCTTGCCGTAGCGCAGATTCGACAGATCGGGCGTGTCGTTCGCGCCGTGCGGATCGACGCCGATCGCCACGGCGATGTCGTGCACTTCGTTATTCGCGAAAAGCCGGTCGCGTTCGGTTTCCCAAGTATTGAGAACCTTGCCGCGCAACGGCAGAATCGCCTGAAACTCCTTGTCGCGGCCCATCTTCGCCGAACCGCCCGCCGAGTCGCCCTCGACCAGAAACAGTTCGTTGCGCGTGATGTCCTCGGTTTCGCAATCGGTCAGCTTGCCCGGCAGCACGGCCACCCCGGAGCTTTTCTTCTTCTCGATCTTCTGGCCCGCACGCGTGCGCGCTTGCGCCTGACGAATCACCAGCTCGGCCAGCTTCTTGCCGTGCTCAACGTGATGATTGAGCCACAACTCGAGCGCCGGACGCGTGAAGGAGGACACGAGACGGACCGCATCGCGGCTGTTCAGACGCTCCTTGATCTGCCCCTGGAACTGCGGATCGAGCACCTTTGCGGACAGCACGAACGACACGCGCGAGAAGACGTCTTCCGGCAGCAGCTTCACGCCCTTGGGTTGCAGATTGTGCAGCTCGATGAAGCCACGCACTGCCTGGAACAAGCCTTCGCGCAGCCCCGACTCATGGGTGCCGCCCGCCGGCGTCGGAATCAGGTTGACGTACGACTCACGCACCGGCGCGCCATCTTCCGTCCACGCGACGACCCACGCCGCGCCCTCGCCTTCCGCGAAACTGTCTTCGTTGGCGTCGGCAAAACGCTCGCCTTCGAAGAGCGGAATCAGCGGCTCAGCGCCGCCCAGCGATTCGACCAGGTAGCCGCGCAAACCGTGTTCATAGAACCAGGTCTGCTCGTCGCCGCTTTTCTCCTGGCGCAGCGTGACGCGCACGCCCGGCAGCAGTACCGCTTTCGAGCGCAGCAAGCGTTGCAGCTCACCCACCGGCAGCGTGGCGCTATCGAAGTACTTCGCATCCGGCCAGACGGTGACGCGTGTGCCGCTCTTCTTTTCGCCGCGTTGCGAGGCGCGAGAATGCAACGCCACGTTGACATTACCGCCATCGGCAAATTCGAGGTCGGAGACCTGGCCGTCGCGCCACACGGTGACCGCCAGCCGCGTTGACAGGGCGTTCGTCACCGACACGCCGACACCATGTAGGCCACCCGAGAACGTGTAGGCGCCGCCGGCCGCTTTGTCGAACTTGCCCCCTGCGTGCAAACGCGTGAAAACAATTTCGACGACCGGCACACCCTCTTCCGGGTGGATGCCCACGGGAATGCCCCGGCCATCGTCTTCCACGCTCACCGAACCATCCTTGTTCAGCGTGACGAGAATCTGCTTGCCGTAACCGCCAAGCGCTTCGTCCGAGGCGTTGTCGATGACTTCCTGAATGATGTGCAGCGGATTTTCGGTGCGGGTGTACATGCCCGGGCGCTGCTTGACCGGCTCAAGACCCTTCAGGACCTTGATGGACGCTTCGCTGTACTGGGCAGGCGTATTTTTTTTCGACATAGCGTGACTGATTTGGGGTATGACGCCCAGCGGTTATCCACATATCCTGTGGACAACCAAGGGGAAAACCCATTAACACATGACAAAAGCGACGCCGGATCAATGACTTGAGTTGCGGCGCCCACATAATGGGCACACTGAGCACGCGCAGCGCCCGGCGTGGGATACCTCGAATACGCGCCGTGCACGATGAATCGCGGCCTATTGTACTGTCACTCGCGATTCGATCGAGTGACCACGCCGACCGGCCAACGAAACGCAGCCGGTCACCCGGCCGCCCGTCGGTGCGCGGCCCCTGTGCCGACCCTGCGCTGGACGTTACGCGCTCTCGCCGCGCTGCTTGGCTTCGAGCACTTCCCACCGTTCGAGCGCTTCGAGCAACTCCAGTTCAATCGCTTCGACACGTTCGGACAACACCGCACCCGCGGCCGGATCTTTCGCAAAGATCGTCCCGTCGCCGAGGGTCGCCGTAGCCGTCTTTTGCTCGGTCTCCAATGCCGCGATGCGCGCAGGCAGACTATCGAGCTCGCGCTGTTCCTTGTAGCTCAACTTGACGGTGCGGTTCGCGCCGCGCTTGGTGGCACTTGGCGTGTCCTTCGCGATGGCTTCGGCAGGAGCGCGCTGCGCAGCGAGCGCCGCAGACCGATCGCTCTGCACCTGCCAATCGGTGAACCCGCCGACATACTCGCGCCAATTGCCGTCACCTTCCGCCGCGATGACCGAGGTCACCACGTTATCCAGGAACGTGCGATCGTGGCTCACCAGAAACACGGTGCCGCTGTAGTCCTCAAGCAGCTCCTCGAGCAATTCGAGCGTCGGGATATCCAGATCGTTGGTCGGTTCGTCGAGCACCAGCACATTGGCCGGACGCGCGAACAACCGCGCGAGCAGCAGACGGTTTCGCTCGCCCCCCGAGAGGGACTTCACGGGCGAGCGGGCGCGCTCCGGCGAAAACAGGAAGTCACCGAGATAGCTCATGACATGCTTGCGCACGCCATTGATTTCGATCCAGTCGCTGCCGGGGCTGATCGTATCGAGCAGACTCCGCTCCGGATCGAGTTGCGCCCGCATCTGATCGAAATACGCGACCTGGAGATTCGTACCGACGCGAATCTGTCCGCTGTCCGGCGCGATCTCGCCAAGGATGAGTTTGAGCATCGTCGTCTTGCCGACGCCGTTCGGCCCCACGAGGCCGACCTTGTCGCCACGCATGAGGGTCGCCGTAAAGTCGCGCACGATGACACGGTCGCCATACGACTTCGTCACGTGCGTCAGTTCGGCCACGATCTTGCCGGACTTCTCGGTCTGCGCCACATCCATGCGCACATTGCCCTGAATCTCACGGCGCGCGGCACGCTCGTTACGCATCGTCTTCAATCGCTCGATACGCGACACGCTGCGCGTGCGGCGTGCTTCGACGCCCTTGCGAATCCAGACTTCTTCCTGGGCGAGCAGCTTGTCGAACTTGTCGTTCTCCACGCGCTCGACTTCGAGCTGTGCGGCCTTGCGTTCCTGATACTGCGTGAAGTTGCCCGGGTACGACAGCAGACGGCCGCGATCGAGTTCGACGATACGCGTGGCGACTCGGTCGAGGAAGCTGCGGTCGTGGGTGATGAACAGCAGTGCGCCGCGATAGCCGATCAGCAAGTCTTCCAACCAGCGAATCGCGTCGAAATCGAGGTGGTTGGTCGGCTCGTCGAGCAGCAACACGTCTGGCTTGGCGACCCAGGCTTGCGCGAGCGAGACACGCTTTTGCATACCGCCGGAGAGCGCGCCGACGCGCGCGTGGCCGTCGAGGCCAAGCTGCGCAATGGTCGTCTCCACCCGTGTCTTGAGCTGCCACGCGTCGGCGGCGTCGAGCGACGACTGCAGCGTGTTCATACGCGCGAGCAACGCATCGTGCTCGGCGCCCTCGGGCGCGTCGGCAAGCGCGGCGACCGTGCCATCGTAATCGCAGAGCAGGCCATGCAGCTCACCGAGACCGAGTGCAACGGCGTCGAACACCGTCTGATCGGCGTCGAATTGGGGTTCCTGGGGCACGTAGACGGTATGGAGTCCGGCCTGCCGCGCGACGAGTCCGTCGTCGGGCACGGTCAGCCCCGCCACGATCTTGAGCAGCGACGACTTACCCGCGCCGTTGCGCCCGATAAGCCCGACGCGCTCGCCAGCTTCGAGCGAAAAATCGGCATTGTCGAGCAATGCCACGTGACCGAACGCCAATTGGGCGCCCGAAATGGAATACAAGGCCATGTGTCGGGGAATGCGTGAACTGCGATGGGGGCTATTGTAGTGCCGGGCGTGAGGGCCCGGCTGCGATTGCACTGCTATGACTGCTATGCACGACTATTGGGCGGCTGGCGGGCGCAGCATTTCGATATGCAGGATGC
The DNA here is from genome assembly GCF_041919235.1 of Pandoraea sp. Classification (NCBI taxonomy): domain Bacteria; kingdom Pseudomonadati; phylum Pseudomonadota; class Betaproteobacteria; order Burkholderiales; family Burkholderiaceae; genus Pandoraea; species Pandoraea sp. The sequence goes on along the minus strand of NZ_JAYRUC010000003.1, from coordinate 114,737 downwards.
CGTCTTCGTCATACGGTTCGCTGGCCTTGACAAACCCGAACGCGCCATAAAACGCCTCGAGATGCGCTTGCGCACCGATGCGCAGCGCCGCGCCCGGCCAGTGCACGTCGGCGATCGCAATCGCCCGCGCCAACAATTCGCGTCCGAGGCCGGTGCCACGATGCGACGACGCCGTCAGCACACGCCCGATCGATGCTTCTTCATAGGCGAGACCCGGTGGCAGGAGCCGCAGGTAGGCGGCAATCCGTGGCGGGTCCGTCGCATCGCTCGCGTGTGCCACGAGATGCAGGCTATGGGGGTCACGTCCGTCGATGTCCTGATACGGGCACTGTTGCTCAACCACGAATACGGCATTTCTCGCGGCCAGAATACGGTAAAGCAATGTGCTACCCAGCGCATCGAACGACTTGCACATCCATTCCATTGCCGACTCTCCAGCCTTGCGTTGCGAAAGGCGGGACTATAGCACCGTCGTCAAGCAACGATGCCAGCATCGCACACAGGGAATGAATGGGGAAACGGAGTTACTGGAAGTAGACGATGCCCTGCTCGATGTCCGCACGGGCGTTACGCTCGGCGTCGTCAAGCGCGTAGCTTTGCGTGGCAAAGCCGTAGGCGGTCTGAACCTGATATGCGCCCACTTTTTCCAACCCTTGGTGGGTCGGGCGGTGAATCTCGTAGAACGCGTCCCAACGGGCGTTGTCGCGCTCGACGGCACGCACGCTGTACTGAAATTCTTGAAATTGTGTTGTTTTCATTTTGTATCCTTCTTGCTGCATAAAATTTGACTGATAAATATTTCTCTCGAATCGGCTTACGGTGATGTGAGTGCAAATCTGCACAAATGTTTCCGTGAAGTGCTCGCAGCCTATCTGCCGAATGTGACAAAAACGCGACATTCGCATGACTGACACATGACAGGCGGTACGGGTGAACGCGGCACGTGGCACGAGACCACTTGCTCACACCGACATCGCGCGAACCAAGGCGCAATGGGGGCGTTCGGTACGACTTCCAGTTTCGGGGGAACGATGCGCTGGCGCCCTGTCGAGGGCGACGGCACGAACGTTGGACGCGTAGTTCACGTCAAGCGTTCAGGGCGGCATGCGGTAGTACTGCCGTGCGGCACATCTGTAGTGATAATCGTGCCACACGTCGACCGCGTCCAGTCAGGCTCGAAACCTGCCCGGCAGTGCGCGCCACGGGTGACTGCTACCCGTTCAATCCGAAATTGGCGGAAAAACGAGTGCAGATAGCGAATAATAACAGAAAATTCGTGTCCGCGCACCAAAGCAGGTCAGTGCCGAAGTGCGGTTACGGTGCACGGCCTCGATCGTCAATTTGGGCAAGCACCCAGTACATATAGCCCGCGAACGCGCCGAAGATCACATGTCCCGCCACCATCGTCCAGCCACGCGACGCGACGAACCACGGGAACCACTGTGTCATCACGTAAAAATTGACGGCATACACGACCAACCCGAAGATCGCTCCCGCTATCGACACGGTGATCACATCCGAGTCCAGCCGGAAGGGGGCGACAATCGCACCGAGCACCACGCCCAGCACCACGCCGATGGCCGAGTGGACGACCAGCGCCATGGCCACGATGGACACGTCGAACGTGGCAGGTTGCGCGAGAACGCCCGGGCCCAGCAAGATGGCGGCCACCATGCGAGACGGCACCCACGGACTCTGGCCCGAGACCAGCAGCACCATGAGCATTTCCACGGCCGAGAAGAAAGCGCAGGCAACAAAGCCTGCAACGGCAGCGGCCGGCCAGTCGGGCGAGCGATGCGTGTAGCGATGCGAGTGGAGGTGCAGTTCCATGATGTCCTCCCTTGAGGGTTACCCACAGAGCCGCCGACAGAACCGGCAGTGCTTTCAGGATAGAACAATCCACGCGCGGCGACGGTGGATCGTCACTGTATACTTGGCGTCACGCCCCGCCGCCGGCGGGACTTTCGGGAGATATCGTATGTCCAGTCTTATTGGCTTGCTCGTCGCTATCGTGCTCGTTGGGGTTCCCGTCTGGCGCATTCTGACCCGGCTCGGCCTGTCGCCCTGGTTCACGGTGCTGGCCTTCATTCCGGTCGTCAACATCATTTCGCTCTGGTTGCTGTCGTACGCCAGTTGGCCAGGCCAGCGCACGTCGGCCCAGGGCAGCCAAGGGTGACATCCGGGCACCGACGTCACCTTCATACATCGGCATGGTGCGTTGACGCTCGCCCGTGGTGCAGTGCGGTACGGTAGAATATTCGCCAAACTCCGAACACTGGACTGGCATGAGCACAGAGCTGAACGCGGCATCCAACTTCATCCGCAACATCATCGACGAAGACAATCGCTCCGGCAAATGGGGCCAGCGCGTGGAAACGCGCTTCCCGCCGGAGCCGAACGGTTATTTGCACATCGGTCACGCCAAGGCCATCTGCCTGAACTTTGGGGTGGCGCGCGATTACGATGGCGTGTGCCACCTGCGCTTCGACGACACCAACCCCGAGAAGGAAGAAACGGAATACGTCGACTCGATCATCGACATGGTCAAGTGGCTCGGCTTCAGCTATCAGACGCCGCAAAAGGAACACCTCTATTTCGCGAGCGACTACTTCGAGCAGCTCTATCAGGGTGCCGAGATTCTGATCCAGCGCGGCAAGGCTTACGTCGACAGCCAGAGCGCCGAGGACATGCGTACCCACCGTGGCACGCTCACGGAGCCGGGCAAGGATTCACCGTTCCGCAACCGCACGATCGAGGAGAACCTCGACTTGTTCCGTCGCATGCGCGCAGGTGAATTCGCCGACGGCACGCACGTGCTGCGCGCCAAGATCGACATGGCCTCGCCCAACATCAACCTGCGCGACCCGGCCATCTATCGTATCCGCCACGCGCATCACCATCGTACCGGCGACGCCTGGTGCATCTATCCGATGTACACCTACGCGCACCCGCTCGAGGACGCGATCGAGAACATCACGCACAGTCTGTGCACGCTGGAGTTCGAAGATCAGCGGCCGTTTTACGACTGGGTGCTCGGCGAATTGGCCGACGCCGGCATGTTTGCTCGTCCGACACCGCAACAGATCGAATTTGCGCGTCTGCAACTGACCTACGCGATTACGAGCAAGCGCAAGCTGCGCCAACTGGTCGACGAAAAACACGTCGACGGTTGGGACGACCCGCGCATGCCCACCCTCGTCGGTCTGCGCCGCCGGGGCTTCTCGCCGGAGAGCCTGCAGTTGTTCTGCGAGCGCATCGGCGTGGCCAAGTCGGCCTCGTGGATCGACATGAGCATTCTCGAGCAAGCCCTGCGCGACGACCTCGACCCGAAAGCCCCGCGCGCAACGGCAGTGCTCGATCCGCTCAAGCTGGTCATCGACAACTACCCGGAAGGCAAGCAGGAAGACTGCCAGGCGCCCGTGCATCCGCACTTTCCGGAGCGCGGCATGCGCACGTTCCCCATCTCACGCGAGCTGTGGATCGAACGCGAAGACTTTCAGGTTGAGCCGGTCAAGGGCTTCTTCCGCCTGTTCCCGGGCAACAAGGTGCGCTTGCGCTACGGTTACGTCGTGGAGTGCACGGGCTTCGATACCGACGCGCACGGCAACGTCACCGCCGTGCATTGCCACTATTTCGAAGACAGCCGTTCGGGCACACCGGGGGCGGACAATTACAAGGTCAAGGGCAACATCCACTGGGTGAGCGCGCCGCATGCGCTCGCAGCGGAGGTACGTATCTACGACCGCCTGTTCCTCGATCCGAATCCGGACGCGGGCGAGAAGAATTTTCTCGATGCCATCAATCCGAACGCCAAGCGCGTGACGCAGGCGTATGTCGAGCCGGGACTGATGAGCGTCGCGCCGGAAGACCGTGTGCAATTCGAGCGCCACGGCTACTTCGTCGCCGACCGTCACGATTCGACGCCGGGCAAGCCAGTGTTCAACCGCATCGTCTCGCTCAAGGACAGTTGGGCCGTCAAACCGGCGAAGGGCGGCGGCAAGTAAGCCGTCCGGCGGCATGGAGCATTGAGCAGAACCCGCGCCCTTTCGCGCGGGTTTTGTTTTCTGGGCGGCGGACAGGCACCGCGTCGCAGCGCATACCGACTATAACGATCCGCCGCGCCTGCAAGCGCGCGTTCGGCGTAAGCTCGCCTTCGTCGCTCACCTGCCGGTGGCCGATCCGTCCGATCGGGCGTCACGCAGCGCACGCCGTGAGCGCACCACTGCCCAACGCTCACCGCCCAAGCCGGAACCGCCACCCATGCCACTGCTTCGCGCCGCGCGTGTGCCTGTATCGCCACACGTCAAGGTCAACGCCAACGCAAACACCAACACAAACGCCAACGCAAACGCCAGGAGCCGCTGGCTGATCGACGTGTTGCACGCGCTCCACGCGCTGGGCGCAAACGTCGCACAAATCTATTTCATTCCGTCGGCGAGTATCGGGTGGCTGCTGCTCGCCGTACTCGCACTCGCCGATTGGCCGGCTGCGCTCACCGGCCTCGCGGCGAGCGCTGGCGCGTCGTGCCTGGCGACGGCGCTGCGCCTGCGGCACGAGTCCCGTCACGACGGGCGATTGGGATACAACGCAGCCCTCACCGGCATTGCGTTCGGCGCTCTATGGCGACCCGACGCCGTGTTCGTCGCCTGGCTTGCGGTCTGTGTTGGCCTGACCGTCATCACGACCGCAGCGCTTGCCCGTTACCGGTACCGTGCTCTGACCTTGCCGTTCGTCGGTGCGATGTCGCTCACGTGGGCCATGCAGCCCTGGCTACGTTTGCTACCGCGCGCCCCCGGCGCCCTCGCGTGCGACACGGCTACGCCGGGCTTCGTCTTCTGTTCGGTGGGCCAAGTGGTATTCATCGCCCCGCTGGTGCTCGGATTGCTCACCTGGTACGTTCTGGCACTCTGGAATGCCCGCGCCACCTTGTGGGCGCTGGCGGCTGTCATCCTCGTCTGGACCAGCCTCGCAGCCACGACAGCGTTGTGGCCTGCGATGGCCGGACAGGCCGGCGGGATCGGCATCAATGCGTTTCTTGCCGCCTTCGGACTGGGGATGTTCGAACGCAGCGCCGCCCAGCGCTTTGCGGGCGCCGCGCTGGCCAGCCTCCTGTGCATCGTCCTCGGCGCCATGCTCGGCCCCCGGGGTTGGCCCTACTTTACGCTGCCGTTCAATCTCGCGGTCTGGATCATGCTCCGCCTGCCCGCCGACCGCCGACAACCACGTCTTCTCCGTCCTTGGCCGAAACGGCAGGCGTCTTGACCACCGCGTAGCGCGCAAGCGTCTGCTTGCGAGCGACATCGTGGGCAACGCGCGGCTGCGGATAGTCGCGCCCCAATTCCACATTGGCGTTGAGCAGCGCTTGCGCATCCGCCCGCCAGGGCGCGTGCAGCGCCTTGTCAGGCAAACCGGCCAGCTCCGGCACATACTTCCGGATAAACCGCCCTTGCGGATCGAACTTCTCCGACTGGGTCACCGGATTGAAAATGCGGAAGTACGGTTGCGCGTCACACCCGGTGGATGCGGCCCATTGCCAACCGCCGTTGTTCGCCGCGAGATCGAAGTCGTTGAGCGCGCGGGCGAAATAGGCTTCGCCGCGTCGCCAATCGATGCCAAGGTCCTTGACCAGAAAGCTCGCCGTCACCATGCGCAAACGATTGTGCATATACCCGGTCTGGTTGAGCTGGCGCATTGCGGCATCGACGAGTGGATACCCCGTCCGCCCCTCGCACCACGCCTGAAAATCCGCATCGGCCGCTTTGCCGTGGGCCCACTCAATGGCGTCGTAGGCAGGTTTGAACGCCTTCCCAACGACGTCTGGACGGTGGTGCAAAATCATGAAGTAGAACTCGCGCCAAATAAGCTCGCCAAGCCACGTTTGCGCGCCGCTACCGGCATCGCCGCCGCGCAACATCGCAGCGTGCGCTTCGCGGGCGAGCGTGCGTATCGAGATCGTGCCGAAACGCAGATGCACCGACAGATAGCTCGGCCCCCGCACTGCGGGATAGTCGCGCCGCTCATGGTAATGCCCCATACGAGGCAAAAAATCGTCCAGCAATTGCCGTGCACCGGACTCCCCCGCAGGGATAGCCATCCGCCGAGCATCAGGCACGTCGAAACCCAGCGACGTCAATGACGCAAGCGCCCCCTCGTCGCGCGGTGGCGCAGCCAGACGCTGAAGATCGGTCTCGCGTCCGTGCGGTGCCAGATCCACCGGCCGAACCTGCTTCAACCACGCGCGCTGATACGGCGTGAACACGCTGTATGGCTCGCCCTGCGCGGTGAGAATCTCATTGGCTTCGAAGATCACCTGGTCCTTGACGACCTCGAACGCGATGCCGAGATCGGTCAGCGAGCGCGCCACCGCGCGATCTCGCACGACAGCAGCGGGTTCGTAATCACGCCCGGCAAAGACCGCCTGTATCCCGAGCGACGTCGCCAGCGACGCAATCTCGGCCGTCGGATCCCCGTGCCGAACCATCAGCGCGCCGCCAGCCGCCTTGAGCGTCTTCGCCAACTCGCCCAGGCTGTCGTGAATGAAAGCGACACGACGATCGTCGCGCGGCAGGGCGTCGAGAATCGTCGTATCGAAGACGAACACGACATACACCTCGCGACACACCGCAAGTGCATGGGCCAGCGTCGCGTTGTCTGTGCAGCGCAAGTCGCGCCGCAGCCATACCAGTCCCTTTTTGAATTCGCTCATATCAAATCGGCGCAGCACTGGCTGCGCGCCGTTGTCAGTTCTGTCAATTCCCGTACCATAGCGAGATCGTGGACTTTATGCCATCGGCCTCGGTTACCTCATGATTCGGAAGCTTCCGATTTTGGCCCGCTCGCGCATCGTCGCGCCGGCCCTGCTCTGCGTCGCTGCCGCCCTGCTCGTCACCGGCTGCGCCACCTCGTCGAAGCCCGATGAGGTGCCCAAGACAGCGCGCGCCGGTGCGCCCGACACCGCCGCACTGCGAGCGCGCCATCTGGCTGCCGCCGACGCCGCTGCCCAGCAGTACCGCACGTGTCTTTACGGCCACGTGGCACGCTATATCAATCTCGTGCCCGATCCGGTCCGGCTGGCAAACGAAGCGGCGGCCGAATGCGCCCCGATCACCGGGCGATTCCGCCGTGAGCGACAAGCGGCCATTGTGACGTACACCTCAGCAACCGACGCCTCGCAGCAAGCCGACGCCGCCACACTCACGCTTCAAGCCGACGGCCTGCGCGTCGCGCGCGCTCGCGCCACCGAATTGCGTGCGCTGCGGTGACCGGCTCGCCCACCGCGCCTCGAACTTACGTAGTCTCACCGACGTGCTTTCCCTAATCGGGCAAGCCCCGATTGGCGAACGACCCATCGCTCGCCAAAATTCAATCGCCCTCTTACGTCCTTTTGGGGGCACTGCGACAACGTCATTTGCCCGCTTCGGCGGGCATTTTTCTTCGGTATCCGCAAGACGCTCCCAGCCGCCCAAGGGCAAGGAGGCCGCGATGTGCATTTTCTGCAGACGCTGGGTGAAGGTCACTTGCCGTCGTGCTCATGCGGCGCCTGCGCGCCCGCATCAGCCGGGGGAACCGGGGGGGCAGGGGGAGCAGGGGGAGCCGGCGGCACGTCGTGTCCCAGCCATCGGTGCGCGAGGTCTTCGATGCGTCCGCCGATCGCCAGCACGATAAGCAACAGCACCATCGCCGCCAGGGCAATGTGCCAGCGGCCCAAACCGCAAATGATGCCGATTCCCGTCGTACTCCAGAGCGCGGCCGCTGTGGTGAATCCGTGCACCGACGCGCTTTGGTTCGGCCGAATGATACAGCCCGCGCCGAGAAATCCGATGCCGGCCACGATCCCCTGCACCACCCGGCTGACCGACGAAGTGTCATAGGCCAGCGCCGACCCCGGAAACGGCACGACCGCCAGCACGAACAGCGCCGAGCCGAACGACACGATCGCCAGCGTGCGCAAACCGACCGACTTGTGATGCAGATTTCGATTGAGCCCGACGAGTCCGCCAAGCACCAGTGCCGCCGTCAGCCGCAATGTGACTTCGATGATCTCCGACATCCCTCACCTCGCTCGCCTGTGCGATCTACGCCCCTGACCCTGCATTATCGCCCGTCGCCAGCAGGGTGATGCGAGGGCTATCGCCCTCGTCGTCGAACAGCCGCAACTGACGCGCTGCCTGTGCTTCAAGCAGGCGCACGCCAACGCCCATCAGCCGTACCGGCCGCCGTTTGCGGCCCACTGCCTCTGCCAGCAACGCGCCGCACTGCGACGGATCGACACTCAGCGCCCCGGCTTCGGCAGTGGTGCGCGAAAAGTCGGCGAAGCGAATCTTGACGAAGACCTTGGCGATGGCCAGCGGCTCGTTGCGACGCGCCCGTTCGATGCGCTCGGACAATTGACGAAGCAACGGCTCGAGCGCCACCTCGCATTCGGCCAGCGTGCGCAGATCGCGCGTGTAGGTGGTCTCGACACTGATCGATTTGCGCTCTCGATCCGGGCTGACCTCGCGCGCATCGATGCCTCGGCAGCGCTCGAACAGTCGCTGACCGAACACCCCGAAACGCTCGGCGAGATCGGTCATCGAATGGCTTCGCAGATCGCCGCACGACTGCACGCCCAGCGCCCGAAGTTTCTCCGCCGTCACCTTGCCCACACCAAACAAACGCTCAACGGGAAGCGCCGCGACAAAGGCGTCGACTTCTGCCGGCCTGACAACGAACATGCCGTCGGGCTTGCGCCAGTCGCTGGCGATCTTGGCAATGAACTTGTTGGGTGCAACGCCTGCAGAAACCGTCAGTCCGACGTCGGCGGCAACCCGTGCGCGAATCTCACGCGCAATCAGCGTCGCCGATCCGCCGCAACGCTCGCTGTGCGTGACGTCGAGATATGCCTCGTCCAGCGAAAGCGGTTCGACGAGATCGGTGTAATCGCGATAGATCGCCATGATGCGCTGCGACGCCTCCTGATAGCGACGCATCGTCGGCGCAACGATGCGCAGCTCAGGGCAGAGCTTCAATGCCTGCGCCGAGGGCATGGCCGAGCGCACACCAAAGGCGCGCGCCTCGTAATTGCACGTCGCGACCACGCCCCGCTGGTCGGGCTGCCCTCCGACGGCCAACGGAATACCTCGCAACGACGGGTCATCGCGCATCTCGACGGAAGCGTAGAAACAGTCGGCGTCGCAGTGAATGATCTTGCGTGTTGAGGATGACATGGCGGGCGGCGAAAACACTGTGCAAATATACAGCATTCACGCAATCCATGTGATCCCACTGTGACACTTCGTCATCGCACCGGCAGGAACTGGAGAAACTGCGCGCCGAACAAATTCTGAACGTAGCCGATGCCTGCCCTTCGGTACTTCTCGTCGAGCATTTCTGCGAGCAGATCGAGCCGGCCGATGATCTTGCCGAACTCACGCTCGAAGCTCACGTTGCGCACGTCGGCGATTTCATTGGCCAACAGCAGCGGCCTGCCCGCGGCGTCACGACGACTCGCCAGTAGCCAGGCCGCGATTTCAACGTTGCGTGCCGCGTTGTAGATACGCTGCGCATCGAGGCCGTCGCTCAGATAAAAGACCGTTGCGCCGTCATGGGCAGCGATGATCGTGTCCGAGAGACTGAAAACGAAAGCGGCCACGCGATCGCCGGTGAACGCCGGATCGAGCGACGCGGACAGCGCCTTGACGTCGCGCAGTGCCTTCAACTCGGCCAAGCCACGTTGCCCCTCGATGGCGGCACGCAGTTGCGTCATCGCCTGCGCCTGCGTCGCGGCGCCGCTCTTGCGCCACTCGCGCGGGTTCCGCTTGTAGAGCTTGTCGGCGAGCCGATACAGGCTGTCGAGATTGGCCCGCATCGCCAGTGTCGCCATGCGATTGATGTCCGTTTGCGCGAGGTCGGCCGTCGTCATCGCGGTCGAGCGGACTTTGCCATGATCGGCGCGCGTATCCTGATACGACACGCAGCCGGTACACATCGCCGCACCGGCCACTGCACCGACGACGGCAAAGGCAACCCATCGCCCGCGCCCCTTATGGGCTATGTTTCGTTGTCGCAGCAAGGCAAGCCGTCGGATCATGGCCGTATCGTCGTCGGTGAGCAACGACTCTACGCGATCAAACGCAGGACTTCCCGTCTCTTCCCCTTGAAATATTGTGACATTCGGTAACGTGGCACTGCTTGGCGTTGTATGCGACTGAGCGCCATTTCGGGCCATTCGGCACCATGCAACCCTGGCGTCAGGGCAGCAGCGCCCCGCGCACTTGCTCGAATAGCGCGTGCGTCATCGCCTCTTCGAGCCGCAGCACCGGCGTCACGCAGCAATCGGCGTCGGCGAAACGCGACGTCCATTCGACAAGCGATGCGCTCGCAAACACCTCGGCGAGCTCGGCCTGAAGCGCGCGCGCATCGTCGCCGCCAATTGCCTGCCCCAGCGACCAGTGCCGCGTCTTCCAGTCGCTGCGCCCGAGTACCTCGCACAGGGTCTGCCAGAATTTGAGTTCGAGCGCGCCCACGGCCATGTATCGCCCATCTAGCGTGCGATAGACCTGATAGCAAGGCACGCCCCCGTTGAGCAAGTCCGCCCCCGCCCGCGACGCGTGCCCCTGCCGATGCAAGGCAACCGCCGGGACAAGATTCGAGCGGAACACCTCGTGGGTCATCGAGATATCCAGCCATCGGCCCCGGCCGGTGCGCTGAGCCGCGACCAGCGCAGCCAGCACCGCCTGCACCGCTGCCTGAGCGCCGCCGTAAAGGTCGCCGATCTGGAAGTTCGGCACGATGGGGGCATCGCCCGCGTCGCTCAGTTGATCGAGCACCCCCGCGTAGCCAATGTAATTGATGTCGTGCCCGGCCGCCTGCGCCATCGGCCCGTGCTGCCCATAGCCGGTAATCGACGCCATCACCAACGACGGCCTGAGGCGCGCCAGCGTCTCGTAATCGAAGCCGAGCCGCGCCATCACGCCCGGGCGAAACCCCTCGAGCAGGACATCCGCGCGAGCCACCCACTCGAGAAATGCCGCACGGTCGTTGTCGCTCTTGAGATCGAGCCGCTCGACCCCCTTTGCGCGATTGAGCAAGCGCCAGAACGCACTCGGTGCCGGCTCCCCCTCGTTGAGCATCATCTCGCGGGCATAATCGCCGGCGCCTTTGTCCTCGATCTTGATGACATGCGCCCCCATCTCCGCGAGACGCAGCCCCGCGAGGGGCCCCGGCAGCAAACGGGTGAGATCCAGGACGGTTACGCCGGCAAGCGGCGCTTCGGGAGATGCGGTCGATTCACGTGCGTTGGGCAAGGCGAGCGATTCGGTCATGGCGTGCGTGCGAAGCGGTGACGGTGGATGCCCACACCGTACCGCGCCACGCCGTCCGCCGGCAAGCGGACAGCACGCCTTCTTCACTCGGAAAATGCCGAATTCAGCGGGGGGCGGGGCCGTCTTCTCGCAAAACGGGACTCGTGGGTACGCCGTCACCCTGCCCATCGTCCGGGGCGCCTTCGTCTGCTGGCCCGGCCACCACCCCGTCGCTCAAAAGGCGTGCGATCTGACTGTCGAGATACCCCAGATCCCGCAAGATCTCATGCGTATGTTCGCCCGCGACGGGCAACGGCCGGCGCGCGCTCAGGCGCTGTCCTGCCATCGCGATGGGCAGCAGCGGCACCTGCGTGTGCCCGCCGTCCTCCGTCACCAGATCGCCCAAACCGCCGCTGGCACGCAAATGCGGGTCGTCGAACAGCGACTGTGGCGTCGCAATCGGCGCAAACGGCAAACCGTGACGCTCGAAAGCGCTGGCCAGATAGTGCGCGTCGAACCCCTGCATCATCTCGCGCAACAGGGGCAGCAGCCAATCGCGCGCCAGCACCCGGTCGTTGTTCGTCGCGAGCCTCGCATCACCGGCCAGATCCTGTCGCCCGAACATCTCGCAGAAAGTCCGCCACTGGGTGTCGCTCACGACCGCGAGAAAAATCTGCACGCCATCACGCGCCGTGAACACGTCGTACACGCCCCAGGCCGACATGCGCGCGGGCATCGGGTCAGGCGCCACCCCCGTCACCGCATACTGCTGCATGTGCTGTGCCGCAAGCAGCACGCAGTTCTCGAAAAGTGCGCCCTGCACTTCCTGTCCGCGCCCGGTGGTCTTGCGCTCATAGAGCGCTGCCAGTGCTGCAAGGGCGCCAAACACACCGCCCATGATGTCGTTGACCGATGTGCCCGCGCGCAGCGGCTGCCCCGGCGGTCCTGTCATATATGCGAGTCCGGCCATCATCTGCACGACTTCGTCGAGTGCCGTGCGTGCAGCGTATGGCCCCGGCAAAAAGCCCTTGAGCGAGACGTAGACGAGCGTCGGATTCAAGCGAGACAGCGTCGCGTAATCCAACCCGAACTGCCGCATGCGCCCCGGCTTGAAGTTCTCGGCCAGCACGTCCGCAGTGCTCAGCAGACGCAGGATCAACTCGCGCCCCTCGGGCCGCGTGACATCCACGGCAAGACTGCGCTTGTTGCGGTTGAACGCGCGAAAGAAGCCCGCGCCCGTGCCCAGCAGACGCCGTGTGGGGTCGCCACCGACCGGTTCGACCTTGATGACATCGGCCCCCAGATCGCCAAGCACCATGCCGCAGGTCGGACCCATGACCATGTGGGAAAACTCGACGACGCGAATGTCTTGCAGCGGCCTTGGCGTCGCACGGGACACATCCGGCATCGGCTACCCTCCCGAACCCGCTTGTGACGCTTCCCCGCACCGCCGGTCTGGCGTGCTCGCGGCCGGTGAAACAAAGCCGTCGCGTCGTAGTTGATCGAAGCCGACGACGTACCCTGCCAAGGCGCTCGCCGCTACCGTGGCCGGACTGCCCAGCCACATCTGCCCCGGTCCTGAACGCCCAGGGAAATTCCGATTCTGCGCACTGATGACCACCTCGCCGGGCACGCGCGACACGCCGGGACCGGCGTTCACGCACGCGCCGCAACCCGGTGAGAGCATCGTGACGCCCGCTGCCTCGAAGACGGCCGCGTAACCCTGAGCCTCGCACCACGCCTGCACGTCGTTGCTGCCGTACTGCAAGTAGAAGCGCACGCCGTCGGCCACCCGATGCCCTTGCGACAGCCCCCACACGAGCACGTCGTGACATGCGCGCAAGTCCTCGCGCTTGCTGCCCGTGCACGATCCGCCATAAGCGATGTCGATGCGCACCGCCGACGAAAGACTGGCGAGCGCCACACCGTTGCCCGGGTCGCCAGGGCTCGCCACCATCGGGCCGAGACGCGCGCCATCGATCTCAATCACATGGGCATACGAGGCGTGCGCATCGCTCGTCATCCACGGCGCCAGCGCAAAATCGATGCCGCGCCGTTCGCGCAGATAGGCCACCGTCTCGGCATCGGGCGCGATCAACCCCGTTAGTCCGCCGATCTCCGCCACCATGTTGGTGAGCGTCGCGCGCTCGTCGGTCGGCAGGTGCGCAATTCCTTCACCGGCGAATTCGATGATCTGCCCGATGGCGCGGCCGTCCCGGATGTACGGCAGATGCAGCAGATGCAGCGCCAGATCCTTCGCGCCGACGCCGACGGGCAAGCGCGAGGCCAGATGCACCAGGCACGTACCCGGCACCGCCAGCCGCGCGTCGCCCGTCAGCCAGGCGTTCGCCATTTCCGTCGCCCCCACCCCGAAGGCAAACGCACCGACTGCGCCGCAATGCGGCGTGTGCGAATCGGTGCCCACGACCACCTGCCCCGGCAACGCATAGCGCTCGAGCATCAGCGCATGGCAGATGCCCTCCGAGCCCCCGCCCGGCGCGCGGCCATGCAGACGCACGTCGTGCCGCACGCAGAATTCGCGCTGAACCGCGCCCAGACGCTGCGCCGCGTTCAGCAATGGCGCGGGCCGGCCGTCATCGGTGCGGACCGCATCGAGATGGGTGAGGTGATCCTCGAAGCACAACATGGAGGCCGTATCGTGCAACTCGGGGACGACATCGCCGAACGCGTGACGCAGAAAGCTCACGGCCATCGGCGTCACGTATTCATGCGAGAAGCGCCAGTCGGCAGGCACGAACACCGCGTCGCCCGCCCGCACGCGAGGCACGCCCAGCGCCTTCGCAATAATCTTCTCGCCGTAGGTCATCGGTCCCGGCGCATGGACGGGATACGGGGGTAGCACCTCCCCGGCCAACCGCCGCTGCGTATAGCCAAAGAGCCCCCCGCTGCGCACGATGTCTGCACCCAATGGATCGCAGTCTTCCAGAAACGCTTCGATCGGGACCGTCTCCCCGGCCTGCAGACGCTCCGCGATCGCTACATCGGTCGACATCAACAGCCCGAGGTTCTGACAGTTCTGCGCGTAGATGCGCTCGAAACTCTCCGCCACCACGATCCGAATGCCGGCGCACCACTCCGCGAACGGACTGGCCTCGCGCGACGACCCCTTGCCACGGCGCAGCCCGGCGACCGACAATCCAAAGCCTCCCTCCCGCACGGCCTTCGGTTTGACCGGAAAGACACCCGCCGGATCGGCCACGTCCTCGCTGCATCGCAACCCGACATAGACGTAATCGCCCAGCGTTTCGTCGAACGCCAGGCACGCCCAAGCGGGCGTCATCTCGTCGGTGGAAATCTGGTCGCGCAACGGGCCGGCTTGCGCCCGCGTAAGCGATTCGCCCGCCAATTGCCGGGTCATGACATCGGCACGCTCGCTCAACCAGAGCACACGTCCATTCAGCCGCACACTGGCCTGCATGAGATCGCTCCTCGACGGCTCCCGCATGAGTTCACGCATTCCGATCGCAAGGGCTGCGCCAACGCTGCGTGCGGTTGCGAGGAGGACTTGGCGTCATCGTGTCCAAACGTGCGTTCGTCAGAGATTCTTCAGGGATACTGCCGATTCGCCCGCACGGCGAACGCGTTGGTCCACGTATCGCCCAGCCTGATCTGCGAGGGCTTGACCTCGGGCGTGAACGACGCAAGCGCCTTCAACGCCGTGGCCGGGCCGCCGGCAGGCATCATGCCGTCGGGAGAAAACGCCTCGCGGCAGTTGGCAAAGGCTTTCAGATAGAGCGTTTTGTCGCCCAGCAGATAGGCCTCAGGCACGGTCTTGAGCAGATCGGCGGCCGACGCACGCTGGAGCCATTTGTCCGCACGCACAATGGCATTGGCCAGCGCCTGCACCGTGCGGGGATTTTTCTGAATGAAGCTCTGAGACGCGTACAGCACGGCTGCGGGCATCGGCCCGCCGAACATGGCGCGCGTGCCTGCCTGGGTGCGCGTGTCGACCAGCACCTTGACATCGCCCGACTCCTGCAACAGCGTCATCATCGGATCGACGTTGGAAACCGCGTCGATCTGTCCGCCGCGCGCGGCCGCGACCACCGTCGCGTTGCTCCCGACGCCCACGATGGACACATCGCTCGGCTTGAGTCCGGCTTTCGCGAGCGCCACGTTCACCAGCATGTGCGTGCTCGACCCCGGCGCACTCACGCCGATGCGCATGCCCTTGAGATCCTTGACCGACTTCACCTCGTCGGCTTTCGCCTTGACCACGGCCAACACCAGTTGAGGCGCCGCGCCAAGCACGACGAACGCTTGGTAGCTCAACCCCTTGGTTTGCATGAGCAACGTATGCTCAAAGGCTCCGGCCCCCACGTCGGCGCTGCCACCCACGACCGCCTGCAAGGCTTTGGAGCCGCCCGCAAAGTCCTCGATGGTGAGATCGAGCCCCTCGTCCCTGAAGTAACCGAGCTGCTCCGCGATGGTCAATGGCAGATAGTAGAGCGCCGGCTTTCCGCCCACGGCAATCGTGAGCTTCGGCTTTTCGAGCGGTTGTGCGGGCGCGGCAAACGCCCCCGCGCTCAGGCTCCATGCCACGAGCCACAGCGCCATCGACAGCAGCACGAGCATCCAGTGCCGCAAGGCATCGCGCACGCGGCGCGCTTCGGTATGTGTCATCGCGTGTCTCCTCCCGCCCTATGCGGGATACAGGCGCGCTCCGGCTCGTCGGCCGGAATCGCTATCGGCTCACAGCAGCATCCGCTGCACCCAACGCAGCGACAAGTTGTGTTTCGGCATGCCAGACATCGCCGTTCACGATGCGTGCAACGGCACCGCGCGTCGTGTCATGTGTCGCTCGCCTTCGCATCACGTGCGCAGAGATGGTCGACCAGCAAGCGTGAAGCCACCGGCAGCGCGTCGTAACGTCGAACGCACACGATCAGCCGACGCTGCGCCCAGGCGTCGGTCAGCGGCACGATGCGCAGCGCCTGCGCGTCTGTCGCCTGGGAATAGCTGCTGACGGCCTCGCGCGGCGCGACAGCCAACCCGAGATTGGCGCGCACCATGCGGCACACGGCCTCGAACGTCGAGACATGAATGCGAAACTTGACCGTCTTGCCCTGCTCGGCCGCCAGACGCCGCAGCACGGTATACATCGCGCTATCGGGATGCACGCCAACGTGATCGAAATCGAGCGTATCGACAAACGCGAGCTGCTCGCTGGCTGCCAGCGGATGATCGCGGTGCAGCACGGTCACGATCTGGTCGTAACGATAGGGAAAGACCTCGACTTCACGGGTGTCGACGGCGTCCCAGCAGATGCCGATATCCGTGGCGCCGTCCACCACGCCACGCACGACCTGCGCGCTCGTGTGGTCTTCCAGATCGACTTTCACACCGTCATGTCGACGCAGAAATGCGCCGAGTTCATCGGGCAATGTCTCGACGATCGAGGAAACGTTGGCGAAGATGCGGATGTGGCCGCGCACGCCGCTGGTGTACTCGGACAGATCGCCCTGCATCTTCTCGAGGCTGCGCAGCACGTTGCGTGCGTGGTGCAGTAGCGCTTCGCCTGCCGGGGTGGTCCGCACGCCCCACTTGTGACGCTGGAGAAGCGCCGAACCGACCAATGACTCCAGATCGTTGATACGCTTGCTGACGGCCGAGGGCGCAATGAACTCGCGCTCCGCCGCGCGCGCAATGCTGCTTTCTTCGCAAACGGCGACGAACAGTCGCAACGAGACAAGATCGATCCGCCATAGCGCCATGCCTGTCTCCCGAAGGCACTGCATTGATAGCGATGTTGCGGCGCGTGTGGCAAAAACGCCACGGTCCGCCGCCTCTGACGACACAGGAATCCGACATCGAACCGCCCACACATGCGCTCGCGAGTTACAAGCCGCCACCGGACGTCTTGCATCCGTCTCGAAGTGCCTGTGCCGGCCCCGCGCCCAACACACCCGCTAGCGCATCGCTCCCGTCAGCAGAACGGCGCTCCAGCCGCCGTCTGCCGTGTTGAGCGGTGCCTCGGGCGGCGGTGCCGACGCCAAGGCCATGAACAGCCAACATTTGCAAATGACGATCGCAATCATTTTGTTGACGCTCGATCATCCCGGTGTGGTTGCCGGGTCTGCTTTGACTATAGTGCGGCACTATCGGAGGGGCAACCACCAATCACTTCAAGCGATCGCAAAAAAGCCGTCGGTGCCGACGCCCGCAGGCGGCGTGCTCAGGGGCGGCGCGCGATGGCGCGGGCCAGCACCAGCACCGGCAGCAAGCCCACGAGCACGAGCGTCAACGCGGGAACCGCCGCCTCGGCAAGTCGTTCGTCCGCGGCCAGATGGCTGGTGACGACCGCGAGCGTGTCCATGTTGAATGGCCGCAGCGCGAGCGTGGCAGGGAGTTCCTTCATGACATCGACGAACACCAACAGGGCGGCCGTGAGCACACTGCCGCGCAGCAGCGGCAGATGCACCCGGCGCAGCATCGCCCAGCCGCCTACGCCAAGGCTGCGGGCACTGGCGTCGAGATTTGGTGGGATACGGGCGAAGCCGGCATCCACGCTTTGGAGCGCCGCTGGCAGGAATCGCACGAGATACGCGTAGATCAGCACGCCGCCGGTGCCGGCGAGCACCAGACCGTCGGCCCCGAAGACGTTGCCCAGCGCCGTGTCGAGATTGAGCACCGGCGTGAGAATGCCCAAGGCGATGACCGCGCCGGGGATCGCGTAGCCCACGCCCACAAGCCGTATGGCGAGGCGCGTGACGCGACCCGGCGCCAGCCGCTGCGCGTAACCGAGTACGACGGCAACGACGCTCGCGACCAGGGCCGCCACCGCAGCAAGGCGCACCGTGTTGTAGACCCACCCGCCATAGCGATGCCAGGGCACCTGATCCAGTTCCGAGACCGCCAGCCGCAGCATGATGAGTGCGGGCAGCACAAAGCCGACGATGAGCGGCATCGCACACCCGAGCATCGCCAGGGCGGCAGCGCCCCCGTGAAGACGGGTTCGCCGCAACGTCGCGGGCGCTCGCCCCGGGGCGTAGTAACGCAGCCGCGCCCGGCTGCGCGCTTCCGCGATCAGCAAGACGAGTACGGCCAACAACAGGCACGCCGAGAGCTGTGCCGCCGCCACCCGATCGCCCATCGACAGCCACGCACGGTAAATGCCGGTCGTGAACGTCGGCACCCCGAAGTACGCCACCGCACCGTAGTCGGCGAGCGTCTCCATGAGCACGAGCGCCAGGCCCGCGATCAATGCGGGTCTCGCCAGCGGCAACGCCACGCGCACGAACGCCTGCGTGGGCGTGCAGCCCAGCGTGCGCGCCGCTTCGAGGCACCGCGGGCTATGTTCCAGGAATGCCGTACGCGCCAAGAGATAGACGTAGGGATAAAACGCCCCGGCAAAGACCCACGCCGCGCCATACCATGAGCGAATTTCAGGAAACCAGGCGAGACGATCGAGCGCGAGCAGCGAGCGCAACGCGCTCTGCACCGGCCCCGCGAACTGCAGGAAATCGGTGTACGCGTAAGCGGTGACGTATGCCGGCATCGCAAGCGGCAAAATCAGCGCCCATTCGAGCACGCGGCGTCCGGGAAAAGCATAGTGCACGACAAGCCACGCACTCGCCACGCCCATCGCCAGCACCCCGGCGCTCACGGCGATCGAGATACGCAGTGAATTGAGCGCGTACTCGGGCAGCACCGTCTCGAGCATATGGGTGAGGACGGCACGCGTGCCCGCGTCGCCCGCGCCGAGCGCCGCCAGAATGCCGAACATCGGCACGAGCACGATCAGCGCGGGAATCCACGCCGCCAGCCGCCACGCCCATGTGCCGCACAGACGCGGGGCGCGCCCACGCCGCGCCCCGCCAGGCGCACGACCGAACGAGGGGGACGGTGGGGACGGTGGGGACGATAGGGACAAAGGGGCACCCGCCGACATCGCGGACAACGTCGAACAGGGGGGCAGCGCCTCAGCCGGATCCGCAGAACTGGGCGGCAAATCGGTGGAAACGGGATCGGCGGCGGCGCGCGACGGAGGCGTCGATGACATCGGCAAATCGTGACAGGTCGGGAGCGTGGGTTGGACGAGCGAGCCAGCGACAGGAAGACACGCTGGCGACGCCCGAGCGCCGTAGCGCTGTGGTGCCGTCATGCCGTCATGCCGTCATGCTGTCGTGTGTCGGGCGTCGCCTTTGGGAACCGGCGGCGGGTTGCCGGTCTAAAGTGTTGTAAATTATACGCATTCTTATACGCATTCTCGATTGCGACTCTGACCCGACCGAACACGATAAGTGCCCGGCTCACGCGCAAAGCCTCCGGCTCGATCGCGTTGACCCACCTGCGCTGACCCTGTCGACGTCGGCAGACTTGCGTCGGCAACCGCCTCTACACCGATGCCACTGCCCCCTACACCCGCGACACCCCCTACGCCCCCTGCGCCCCCTGCGCCGCCTGAACCTTATCTGCTGCTCGATCACATTCGCGTGAATTACGAGGCCGCCGGCCACGTCCACACGGCAGTACGCGACCTGTCGCTCTCGCTCGCGCGCGGCGAGATCGGCTGTCTGCTCGGCCCGTCCGGCTGCGGCAAGACAACGGTGCTGCGCGCCGTGTGCGGGTTCGAACCGTTGGCTGGCGGGCGCATCGTGCTTGACGGTCGCGAAGTCGCCAACGCGCAGTCGAGCGAGCCGCCCGAGCGTCGTCACGTCGGCGTGGTGTTTCAGGATTACGCGCTGTTCCCGCATCTGAACGTCGCCGAGAACATCGGCTTCGGTCTCGGGCGCATGGCGCGCGGCGAACGTCAGGCCCGGGTGGACAGGCTCGCCGAACGCGTCGGTCTCGCCGCAGTGTTACGGAAGTACCCGCACGAACTCTCGGGCGGTCAGCAACAGCGCGTGGCGCTTGCGCGGGCCTTGGCCCCCGCCCCCGCCCTGCTGCTGCTCGACGAACCGTTCTCGAACCTCGATCTCGATCTGCGCGAACGTCTGGCCGTGGAAGTGCGCGAGATCATCCGTGCGAGCGGTGCGACGGCGATGCTCGTCACCCACGATCAACACGAAGCCTTTGCGATGGCCGACCGTATCGGTGTGATGCACGCGGGCGCGATCGCCCAATGGTCGCCCGCGCGCGAGTTGTGGCGCACGCCCGCCAATCGTGTGGTCGCAGATTTCATCGGACGCGGCGCATTGATTCCGGGCGTCTTCCGGGGCAATTCGGGCGGTGGCGGCATCTCGCTCGAACTCGGCGAAATCGCCGTCGCACCGGTGCTGGCCGACACGCTGTTGCGCAGCGCTGTCGACGACGCGCATCCGGTGAGCGTCGACGTGCTGCTGCGCGCGGACGACATTGCGCACGACCCGGCCAGTCCGTTCGAAGGCACGCTCGTGAGGCGCGCCTTCCGCGGCGCCGATCAGCTCTATACGCTGCGTCTGGCGTCGGGTCGCGAGGTGATCGCCCGCGTGGACGGCGATCTTTCTCACGAGACCGGCGAGCCCGTGGGTCTGCGTCTGACGGTCCGGCATCCGGTGGCTTTCCCGGCGAGTGTCGCTGCCGTCTGACGCGCCGTCCGACGCGCTGGCAGCACGCCGTCACCCGGAGACTGGTAAAATCCGGCAAAACGGATGGGCCTATGAAACAGTACCTCGACTTCATGCGCCATGTACTCGAACATGGCACAGACAAGACCGATCGCACGGGCACGGGCACACGCTCGGTGTTCGGCTACCAGATGCGCTTCGACCTGCAGGAAGGATTCCCGCTCGTCACGACCAAGAAAGTGCACATCAAGTCCATCGTGCACGAACTGCTCTGGTTCTTGCAGGGCAGCACGAACGTGCGATACCTGCAGGAAAACGGCGTGTCCATCTGGAACGAATGGGCCGACGCGGAGGGTGAGCTCGGCCCGGTCTACGGGGCGCAATGGCGCTCGTGGCCGACGCCCGACGGCGGACATATCGACCAGATCACGCAGATCGTCGACCAGATCCGCACGACGCCCGACTCGCGCCGCCTGATCGTCTCCGCCTGGAACGTCGGCGAGATTCCGCGCATGGCGCTGCCGCCGTGTCACGCGTTCTTCCAGTTCTACGTCGCCGACGGCAAGTTGTCGTGTCAGCTCTATCAGCGCAGCGCGGACATCTTCCTCGGCGTGCCGTTCAACATCGCGAGCTACGCACTGCTCACGCATATGGTGGCGCAGCAGACCGGCCTCGAGGCGGGCGACTTTATCTGGACCGGGGGCGACTGCCACTTGTACAACAACCACCTCGATCAGGTGCGCACGCAGCTTGCGCGCGAGCCGTTCCCGCTACCGAGGCTTGAAATCGCGCGCAAGCCCGATTCGATCTTCGATTACCGTTTCGAGGACTTCCACATCGTCGGGTACGAAGCCCATCCGCATATCAAGGCGCCGGTGGCCGTATGACGATACTCACGCTGGTGGTCGCCCGCGCCGCGAACGGCGTGATCGGGCGCGACAATCAATTGCCGTGGCGTCTGCCGGAAGATCTCGCCCACTTCAAGCGAACCACGCTTGGCAAACCGGTCGTGATGGGACGCAAGACCTACGACTCGATCGGGCGGCCGCTGCCGGGCCGCCGCAATATCGTGGTGTCCCGCAATCCGGATCTCACCCTCGAGGGCTGCGACGTGGCCGGCTCGCTCGTCGACGCCATGCGGTTGTGCACGGGTGTCGACGAGATCTGTCTGATCGGAGGCGCGCAGTTGTATGCCGAAGCGCTGGCGAGCGCCGACAAGGTGATCGTCACGGAAATTGCCAAGGCGTTCGAAGGCGACGCGCATTTCCCGGATCTCCCCTCGGCCCAATGGCGAGAGACGGCCCGCGAGACACATCACTCACCGGCGCCGAACGACTTCGACTATGCGTTCGTGACCTACGAGCGGATTTGACACCGCGACGCGGACTCGCGCGCGGCTCGCCTCGCATGATGCCGGTCGTGCGCAAGGCGCACCTTGGGAATGCCTCGCAAAAACGCGCGAAGTATCTTCTCCGGATTCCAGATTGCAGATGTCGCCGCACGTGAAGGCGAAGGCATCGAAAAATGCCCGCCCTTCCATGGGCAGGCATCCTTCGGTGCAACGACTTCAACCGCCCAGATAGGCCTCCAGCACGCGGGGATTGCCCAGCAGATTGCGCCCCGTATCTTCGAGCACCACCTTGCCGGTCTCCAGTACGTAGCCGTGTTGAGCGATCTTGAGCGCCTGACGCACGTTCTGCTCCACCAGGAAAATGGTCAGGCCGTCGGCGTTGATCTCCTTGAGGGTATTGAAAATGCCCTGCACGATGATCGGCGCGAGTCCCATCGACGGTTCGTCGAGCAGCAGCAGACGCGGACGTGCCATCAGGGCACGGCCAATCGCCAACATCTGCTGTTCGCCGCCCGACAGGTTCCCCGCCATCTGGTCAAGACGCTCGGCCAGACGCGGGAATCGCTCCAGCACCTTGTTCATATCCGGCTTCACATTCTGCTTGTCGCGACGTGTATAAGCGCCGAGTTCCAGGTTCTCGCGCACGGACATCGTCGTGAGCGTGGCGCGCCCTTCGGCCACCTGCACCAGCCCGCGCTGCACGATCTTGTTCGGCGCCAGCGCGCCGATCTCCTCCCCTTCGAAGAGAATCGTGCCGCCTTGCTTCTTGATGAGACCGGACAGGGCGAGCAGCGTCGTCGACTTGCCCGCGCCGTTGGCCCCCACGAGCGAGGTGATCTCGTGCTCGCGCAACGAGAAATCGACACCCTTCACGGCTTCGATATGTCCGTAGGCCACCTTCAGGCCCTTCACTTCGAGCAGCACGCTCATGCCTTGTCCTCCGCACGCGCCGCCAGCGCATCCATGTCATCGTCGTCATCGCGTCCGAGATAGGCCTCGATGACCTGCGGGTTGTGCTTGATCTCTTCGGGGTTGCCTTCGGCAATGATGCGGCCGAAGTTCAGCACGGCAATGCGTTCGCACAGGCCCATCACGAAGCGCATGTCGTGCTCGATCATGAAGATCGTGTAACCGCGCGCCTTGATATTCTCGATCTCGCCCATGAGATCGACCTTCTCGCCCGTGTTCATGCCGGCAACCGGCTCGTCGAGCAGCAACACCTTGGGCTCGGTCGCGAGCGCGCGAGCCAGTTCGAGCTTGCGCTGATCGCCGTACGAAAGGTTATCGGCAATGTCGTATGCCTTGTGATCGAGCTTCACCCACGAGAGCAGTTCATGGGCACGCTCGCGCGAGCGCTTCTCCATCTCGCGAAAACCCGGCAGCGACAGCAGCAGGCCCGCCGGGCCATATGAGAGATGGCGGTGCATGCCGACCACCACGTTCTCGATCAACGTCATCTCCTTGAAGATGCGGATGTTCTGGAACGTGCGGGCAATGCCACGCTGTGTGATCTTGTGCGGCTTTTGCCCCACCAGACTTTCACCACCGAACGTGATGCTGCCGCCAGTCGGCTGCAGCAGTCCGGTGATCAGGTTGAAGACGGTCGTCTTACCCGCCCCATTCGGGCCGATCAGGCCGAAAATCGTGCCTTGCGGCACCTCGATGTTCACGTCCTGCAGAACATGAAGGCCACCGAATCGCTTGGAAATATTGGAAAGCTTGAGCATGTCGTATTCCTCGTCCGCTTACGTGGATGAGGCCGAACGCGTCTTGCCGGCACGGAACCAACGGCGAAAACGCACCGGATCCCAAATGCCCTTCGGCAGGAACAGCACGATCAGCACCAGGATCAGGCCGTTCACCACAAGACGGAAGTCGTTGAACGCGCGCAGCATCTCAGGCAACAGCGTGAGAATCGTGCTGCCGAGCACCGGGCCCACCAGACCGTTGATGCCGCCGAGAATCGCCATCGTCAGGATCTCGACACCACGGTCGAAGCCGAATTCGTTCGGCCCGATGAAGAACGTCAGATGCGCATTGAGCGCCCCAGCCAGTCCGGCCAGCACCGCGCCCAGCACGAACGCCAGCATCTTGTAGCCCGTGACATTGATGCCCATGAGGCCCGCAGCCGTCTCGTCTTCCTTGATGGCTTCGAACGCGCGGCCCACCTTGGAGCGGCGCAGACGCCACAGCACGGCGAGCGCGATGACGACGGCGCACGCGACATGCCACCACTGCGTGAGCTGCGGAATGCCGTTCAAACCGAGCGCGCCGCCGGTCAGATCTTCCGTGTTGAGAATCAGCACTCGCACGACCTCGCCGAAGCCAAGCGTGGCCATCGCCAGATACACCCCCGACAGACGCAGCGTGGGCTTGCCGATGATGAACGCGATGAGTGCCGGTGCCGCCATACCGCCCGCCAGCGACACCGCAAACGGTGTGCCGTAGTTCATGGTGAGCAATGCGGCGGTGTACGCGCCAATGCCCATGAACGCCGCGTTGGCCATGGCCAGCATGCCGCACGAGAGCGTCAGGTAAATCGACAGGGCCAGCAGCGCGTTGGTGCCGAGAGTCAGCACCAGATTGCTGTATACCGCCCAGAAATTATTGAACCAGTCCATTGTGCCCCCGTGATTATGCTTTGCGTTCGAGCACTTTGCCGAACAACCCCTGCGGACGCACCAGCAGGATCAGGAACAACAGGCCGAATGCCACGGCGTCGCGCATGTTCGAGCCGATGTAGGCGACCGAGAGCACTTCCGCAAAACCAAGGAACAGGCCACCGATCATCGCGCCACGAATGTCGCCCATGCCGCCCAGAATGATGACCGCGATCCCCTTGTGCAGCATCGGTTGGCCCATCAATGGGAACACCGCGTTGGAGTACAGCCCGATCAACACACCGGCCATGCCGCCCAGTCCGGCGGCAGCGAACGACGTCGCCAGGAAGAGACCCTCGACGTTGATGCCGAGCAGGTAGGCCGCCTTCGGCGACTCGGCGATGGCGCGCAGCGCGCGGCCGAGTTGCGTCTTCTTGATGGTGGCGATGAGCACCGCCATGAGCGCAAACGAGATGAAGATGATCGCGAGTTCGAGCACCGTCATGTGCACGCCGGCCACCGTAAGGGTGTCCTGCGGTATGAGGTCGTAGGGAAAACGCAGATTTTCAGCGCCGAAGATGCCCTGCACACCGTTGTTGAGCAAGATGCCCACGCCAATGGTGGCGATCATCGGAATCAGGTGAGGTGCGCCGCGATTGCGCAGCGGCTTGAGCACCAGCACGTCGATGAGCACGCCGAGCAGGCCGGCAACGACAAACGCCGTGACGATGGCTGCCCACAGCGGCAGA
Organism: Pandoraea sp.; assembly: GCF_041919235.1. NCBI lineage: Bacteria > Pseudomonadati > Pseudomonadota > Betaproteobacteria > Burkholderiales > Burkholderiaceae > Pandoraea > Pandoraea sp. The sequence goes on along the minus strand of NZ_JAYRUC010000003.1, from coordinate 89,246 downwards.
TGAAGGCGCACAACGGCTTGCAGCGCTGCATAGGCACCGATCATGAAGACCGCGCCGTGCGAAAGATTGATGACGCCGAGGATGCCGAACACGAGTGTGAACCCGAGCGCGAACAAGGCGTACACGCACCCGAGGGAGAGCGCGTTGACGAGTTGCTGTTCCAGCATGGTGTGTATTCCAGCCTGAGGGACGGTGACGCGCGCCGCAAGGGGGCACGGCGTGCGCCAGAAACGCCGATGGGCGTAGCGCCTTTCAGCCCTACGCCCATGCGGACTTCTTCAAGTACTGCCGGGCTGCTTACTTCTCGATGACGTACTTCGTGCCCTTCGTCACGCTGACGATAGGCGCCTGCTGTGCATCGTAGCCTGCCGGCTTGCCGTTCCTGCCCATGGCCTGACGGAACGCGAACTTGCCCGTGGCGCCGTCGTACGTGACCTTCGGCAACGCATCGCGCAGTGCCTTGCGATCGGCTTCCAGGTTACCCCAGAGCTTCACGTTCTTGATCGCACTGGCGGCAATGTACATTGCGTCATACGCCTGTGCCGCGAACTGGTCCGGGGCCACGTTGTACTTCGCCTTGTAGGCGCTGATGAACTTCGTGTTGGCCGGCGTGTTGTTCTCGATCGACCACGGGCTGCCCACCCACAGGCCGTCCGAGCTGCCCTTGGCCAGATCGAAGACCTTGACCGAGTTCATGCCGTTGCCACCGATGAACGGCACGTTGATACCCAACTGACGGGCTTGCACCATGATCGGCGCGCCTTCGGCAATCAGTGCCGACAGCACGATGGCGTCCGGGTTGCTCGCCTTGATCTTCGTGAGCTGCGCCTTGAAGTCGACGTCGCCCTTGGCGAACGTCTCGGTCGTCATGACCGGGATCTTCAGATCGGCGAGCGCTTTCTTGAAGTTGTCATACCCGCTCTTGGTGAACACGTCGTCGTTGCCGTACAGCACCGCGACCTTCTTGATGCCGGTGTGCTTGGTCGCGACCTTGATGGTCTCGGGCAGCACGTCGGCTTCGGTCACCGAGTTGCGGAAGATGAAGTCGCCGATGGACGTGATGCCGTCAGCCGTGTTCGAGGTACCGAACGCCACCGTCTTGCCGGCTTGTGCGATCGGATCGGCCGCCTGTGCCGAGTTCGACAGCGTCGGGCCGAACACCATGAGCACCTTGTCCTGGAAAATCAACTTCTTGAAGACGTTGATCGCCTCTTCCTTCTTGCCCTGCTCGTCTTCGACCTGGAGCACAAGCTTGTTGCCATTGACGCCGCCGGCGGCGTTGATTTCGTCAGCCGCGAGCTGGAAACCGTTCTTGATGGCTGCGCCGTATTGGGCAGCGCCGCCCGACAGTGCCTCGGCCACGCCGATCTTCAGATCGGCTGCGTGGGCCGCAGCCACCATCCCCGTGGCGACAATTGCGCTCAGCAACTTGGTCATGGTGCTTTTCATGAGTCCTCTTCCTCCAATTCCTAGTCTCTAGTTATGAGAAAGCGCGCCTTATGAGCGCGCCCATTACCCTAACTACCGTGTCCGTTCTTAAGCCACGGCTTAAGAAAACTCCTAAGCATAACGCAAACTGACTGTGGCTGACACGACGAATGGGTTTTTGCTCCGTGACGGCACATAAATCCAACGCGTTTATGGCGCCATCACGGTGTTTTGCAGCATCAATGACCGGCAATGGTCATTTGTTCAATCAGGATTGACCCGACTTCCTTGGTGCCACGCACCAGCGCGTCGGCCCCGATGGCGACGATCTGGCGGAACATGTCGTTCAGGTTACCCGCCAGCGTGATTTCCTCGACCGGGTACTGAATCTCGCCGTTCTCGACCCAGAAGCCCGAGGCGCCGCGCGAATAGTCGCCCGTCACATAGTTCACGCCCTGCCCCATCAGTTCGGTGACGAGCAGGCCGGTACCCAGCTTGCGCAACATCCCACGGAAGTCGTCGGTCGGTGCGGTGTGCTTGCTGAACATGCGCAGGTTATGCGAGCCCCCCGCGTTGCCGGTCGTCTGCATGCCGAGCTTTCGGGCCGAATACGTCGAGAGGAAGTAGCCTTGCACGACGCCGTCGCTCACGACATCGCGGGCGCGGGTTCTCACGCCTTCCTCGTCGTACGGGGCGCTGCCCATGGCGCGCGGCACATGCGGATCTTCATGAATGCCCACATGATCGGCAAACACTGGCTTGCCGAGCGTGTCAACCAGGAACGTGGCCTTGCGATACAGTGCGCCGCCGCTCACGCCCTGCACGAAAGCGCCCAGCAACCCGGCCGCGAGCGGCGCCTCGAACAGCACTGCGCACTTGCGCGTGGAGAGCTTGCGCGCATGCAGGCGGGCCAGCGCGCGCTCCGCTGCGTAACGGCCGACCGCCTCGGGCGAGGCCAGGTCTTCGGCGGCACGTTTGGACGAATACCAGTCGTCGCGCTGCATATGGCTGCCGGCGCCGGCGATCGGCGAGACCGACAGATAGTGGCGCGAATAGGGATATCCCGAGAGAAAACCGCCGGTCGTGCCCAGCATGAACTGCGAGTGCTGGGCGGAAACGCTCGCGCCTTCGGAATTTCGGATGAGCGGGCTGACGTCGAGCGCAGCCTTCTCCGCGCGCCGCGCCAGCTCGACCGCGTCGTCGGCAGCAATGCGCCATGGGTGGAAAAGCGACAGATCCTGCGGATGCATCTCCAGCAGTTCGGACTCGGCCAGCCCCGCGCAATCGTCTTCCGCAGTGAAGCGCGCGATGTTGTACGCGGCCTCGACCGTGTCGTGCAGCGCTTTGCGCGAGAAGTCCGACGTGCTGGCATTACCGCGACGCTGGCCGATGAAGACCGTTACGCCCACCAGCTTGTCTCGGTTGCGCTCGATGGTTTCGACCTTGCCGCGCCGCACCGAAACGGACAGACCGTCGCCCTCGGAGATTTCGGCCGCCGCGTCGGTTGCGCCGAGCGAACGGGCGTATTGCAGTACGTCGCTGACGATTTCCTTGAGTTGATCCTGGGTATGCGTGAAATGCTGGGTCGCTTGGGACATCGGCGCGATTCGGTCAGTGGCTGAATAGGAACCGCCATCTTAGCGCGACTTGCGCACCACCGTGCGATGGCCGGCAACTATTTGGACACCGCGCGCCGCGTTACAATAGCGCCCATGACGCACATTCAACGCTTTAACAATATCGCCCATAGCGAGCTTTCCGACGAAGGCCCGAGCAAATCCCAGCGCAAGCGCGAGTCGCACGCCTTGCAGGACCTGGGTGAAGAACTGGTCAACCTGGCCAAGGACGCGCTCGCGCGCGTGCCGATGCCCGACAACCTCGAGCAGGCCGTGCGGGACTGCCGCAAGATCACCGCGCACGAAGGCCGTCGGCGTCAAATGCAGTACGTGGGCAAGCAAATGCGCACGCTGCACGAGTCCGAAGTCGAGGCGATTCGCCGCGCGCTGGACGTCATCAACGGCGTTTCGAAGGCAGAAACCGCCAAGCTGCATGCGCTTGAGCGCTGGCGCGAACGCCTGCTGACCAAGGACGAGGCGCTCACCGAGTTGCTCGCCCAGCACCCGAACGCCGACGCTCAGCAACTGCGCACCCTGATTCGTAACGCCCGCCGCGAGCAGGCCGCTCAAAGGCCGCCCAAGGCCTTTCGCGAGCTGTTCCAAGCGCTCAAGGACTTGCTCGGCACCGGTGCGTCGCGCGCCGAATCTTCGGACGACGCCGATCACGAACTACCGGAATTCCCAACCCGCGAGGAAGACTGATGGTCACGCGTGCACATCCGGACGAACTTCGCGTAGGCCTCGTCTCGATCAGCGATCGGGCGAGCCAGGGCACGTATGACGATCAAGGTATCCCCGCACTAAAGGCTTGGCTGGGCAGTGCGCTCACTTCTGCGTGGGTCGCCGAAACACGCCTGATTCCCGACGATGCCGATGGCATTACGGCCACGCTGATCGAACTGGTCGACACGATGCAGTGCGATCTGGTGCTGACGACCGGTGGCACCGGCCCCGCGAGGCGCGACGTCACGCCGGAGGCCACGCTGCGAGCGGGTACGAAAGAGATGCCGGGCTTTGGGGAGCAGATGCGTCAGATCAGCCTGCGCTTTGTGCCGACGGCGATTCTGTCGCGTCAGGTGGCCGTGATCCGCGAGACGGCCGCGCGAGCCGCCCTCATTATCAACCTGCCCGGTCAGCCCAAGTCGATCAAGGAAACGCTGGAGGGGCTGCGCGACGCCGACGGAAAATCGGTCGTGCAGGGCATTTTTGCCGCCGTGCCATACTGCATCGACCTGATCGGCGGACCTTACGTCGAAACGAACGAAGCCGTTTGCAAGGCATTTCGCCCCAAGAATGCAATTCGCGCCGCGAATCCTGTCTGAACGCTCAGCGAATTCTTCCTGAACGCTCGGGCAATCCCGGCCGAACGGGCTGGAACATCCCCCGAACGCCAGCGATTTCGCCAGCGCTCGACGGCGTGTGCAGCAGGGGCGTCAGACGGGCGTTGATGTCGACGGGTCGGGTGCGCCAGGCACGGCCGTCTTCAGGAAATGCTCGCGGTAGTACACCAGTTCGTCGATGGACTCGTGGATGTCGGCCAGCGCCGTATGCGCGGCACGCTTGGAAAAGCCCTTGTACACCGTGGGCTCCCAGCGGCGGCACAACTCCTTGAGCGTGCTGACGTCCAGATTCCGGTAGTGGAAGAACGCTTCGAGCCTGGGCATATATCGCGCCATGAAACGACGATCCTGACAGATCGAGTTACCGCACATCGGCGACTTGCTGGGCGGCACGTACTGGGACAGGAACTCGATCAATTGCGCTTCAGCCGTCGCTTCGTCGACCGTCGACGCCTTCACGCGATCGATCAGCCCGGAGCGGCCATGCGTCGATTTGTTCCAGTCGTCCATCCCGTCGAGTACGGCATCCGACTGATGAATCGCGAACACCGGCCCCTCGATACGACGCGTCAGTGCAGAGTCCGTGACGACGACCGCCACCTCGATGATCCGGTCGCTGTCCGGCTGCAAGCCGGTCATTTCCATATCGAGCCAGACCAAATTGAACTCGGCCCGCGCGAGCGGCTTCTCGGCATCGACGGACGTGGGATTTTGGGATGGGATGACAGACATGGTCGGAAGACTCTGGAAAACACGTCGGTAGGCGACCGGGACGGCGCCTGGCCGGTCGAAAGAACTTATAATTCTCGCATACTTCGGAATCTCCTAAAGCGCATGTTCACTTATCTCTTCGTGGTCTTTCTGCTGGCGATGGTCATGACCAAGCTCTGGCTGGCCGCCCGGCAGGTCCGCCACGTGCTCGCCCATCGCGCAGCCGTTCCCGAGCGATTCGCCGACACGATCACGTTGACCGACCACCAGCGCGCGGCCGATTACACGGTCGCCCGCACGCGTCTGGGCATGGCCGAGATCTTCGCTCAGGCGGTGCTGCTTGTCGCTTTCACGCTGCTTGGCGGCTTGAATCTGTTGCACGTCGGCATTTCTGCGTGGCTCGGCGAAGGCTATTTGGGCCAGATCGCACTGATCGCAGCAGTCTTGCTGATTTCCGCCATCGTCGACCTGCCCTTCACTTATGTGCGGCAATTCGTCATCGAACAGCGATTCGGCTTCAACCGAATGTCGCTTGGGCTGTTCATCGCCGATCTGCTCAAAGGCACCGCGATCGGCGTCGTGCTAGGGCTGCCGCTCTTGTTCGTCGTGCTGTGGCTGATGGAGCGCGCGGGGCCGCTGTGGTGGCTGTACACGTGGCTTGTCTGGGTCGCGTTCAATCTGTTCGTGCAATTCATCTTCCCGCATGTCATTGCGCCGATGTTCAACAAGTTCGAGCCGCTCTCGGACCCGTCGCTGGCGCATCGCATCGAGGCGCTGATGCAGCGCTGCGGCTTTGCGACGCGTGGGCTTTTCGTGATGGACGGCTCGAGACGCTCGGCGCATGGCAATGCGTACTTCAGTGGCTTCGGCCGCACCAAGCGCATTGTGTTTTTCGACACGCTGATCGCGCGGCTCTCCCCCGCCGAAATCGAAGCGGTGCTGGCCCACGAGCTGGGGCACTTCAAGCGCCGCCACATCACCAAGCGATTGGTTGTCGCTTTCGCGTTGTCGCTGGCATTCCTTGCCCTGCTCGGATGGCTGGCCGGTCGCACGTGGTTCTACGCGGAACTTGGCGTGATGCCGTCGATGACCGGCAGCAACAACGCATTGGCGTTGGTGCTGTTCTTCCTGGTGCTGCCGGTGTTCGGCTTTTTCGCCAGTCCGCTGAACAGCCTGACCTCGCGCAAACACGAATTCGAGGCCGATGCGTTCGCGGCCGGCCAGACGCAAGCGAGCGATCTGGTCAATGCACTCGTGAAGCTCTACCAGGACAACGCGTCGACGCTCACGCCCGACCCGATCTACACGGCGTTCTACTATTCGCATCCGCCTGCGTCTGAACGTATCGACCGCCTGATGGGGCACGCATGAAGCACAGCAGCAAGGGGAAGGCGGCGCCGGTCGAGACGACCGCGCTGGAACGACGCCATGGCCGTGTGGCGGCGGCGCACGGCCGTCACTACGTGGTGGAAGCGGACGATGGCGAAACGGTGCTGTGTTTTCCCCGTGGCAAGAAGAGCGAAATCGCGGTCGGGGATGAAGTGGCCTGGGCGCGTACCGGCGACCAGGGGGTGATCGAGGAAATCCTGCCGCGGCGCAATTTGCTCTACCGGTCGGACCAGTTCAAGAGCAAGCTCTTCGCCGCAAACATCGATCAATTGGTCATCATGTTGGCGACCGAGCCGTACTTCAGCGAAGATCTGCTCGGCCGGGCGCTCGTCGCGTCCGAGGCCAATGGGCTGCGCCCGCTGATCGTGCTCAACAAGACCGATGTGGTCGATGCCCTGCCCGTCGCGCGCGAGCGTCTGGCCCCCTATCGCGCGCTGGGCTATGAAGTGCTGGAGCTTTCCGTGCGCGCGGACGCGCAAGCCGCGAAGGCATTGTTGCTACCGCGCCTGGCGCATCAGGCGTCGCTGCTGCTTGGGCAGTCGGGCATGGGCAAGTCCAGCCTCGTGAACCTGCTTGTACCCGATGCCGATGCCGCAACGCGCGAGATCTCCACGGTGTTGAACTCCGGCAAGCACACGACGACCTTCACGCGAATCTTCCACCTGCCCGAAGGCGGACTCCTCATCGATTCACCGGGCTTTCAGGAGTTTGGTCTGCATCACCTCAAGGAGGGGGCGCTGGAGCGCGCCTTCCCCGAGTTTCGCCCGCGACTCACCGGGTGCCGCTTCTATAATTGCCATCACCTGAAAGAACCCGGCTGCGCGATTCTCGAAGCCGTCGCCGATGGGCAGATCTCGCAGCAACGCCACACGCTCTATGCACAACTCGTCCACGAGTCGGAGCAACAGATCCCCTACTGACGCCTCGGCCAAAGCGCATCGATAAAAAAACCCCGCATTGGTCTTCTCTGCGGGGTTTTTTCTACGTGCTGCTGCGTTCCTGCCCAGACGTCCTGTCGCCCTAGCCGCCCTAGCCTCCCTGGACGCCCCGGACGTCGACGTCAGCCCAACCAAACTGCCAGGGTCAGCAACAGCAGCAGCAGCATCCACAGCAGCACGGCGCGCCACACCAAACCGACGGCGGCCTGCAGCGTACGCGGCGTGCATTCGCTGCCCACGGGCAGAACCGCATCGTCGCCTTGATTGAGCGCGTCGACGCTGGAGACTTCCGCCAGCGGCCCGGTGAGGCGAGCACCGAGTGCGCCACTGCCTGCGGCCAGCAGAATGCCCTCGTTCTCGTTCGGCCACTGCTTTGCGTAATGACGCCATGCGTAGATGGCGTCTTCGAAGTTGCCGACGATGGCAAACCCGATGGCCGTCAACCGGGCCGGCACCCAGTCGATCACGTAGAACGCCTTGCGCGCGAACGCGCCGAACGCCGGGCTGCGATCCGGGGCAGCCTCGGTCCAGCGACGCGACAGATATTCCGCGAGACGGTAAAGGACGGCACCCGCCGGACCGACCGGCATCAGGAACCAGAAGAACACACCGAACACATGGCGATGCGATGCGATGACGGCGTGAAGCAGCGTGTGGCGCACGATCTCGTCGACCGGCATGTCAACCGTGTCGATGCCGATCCACTGATGCAGGATCTCTCGCGCTTCGTTCACGTTATCGTTGTTCAACGCAACGTGGATATCGGTGAAATAGTGACTGAACTGCCGGAAGCCCATCGTCAGATAGACAATGAGCACATTCCATGCGAAGCCCAGGAAAATATTGACCCGCATGAGCAGGTAGTAGATCACGCCAACCGCCAGCACGAACGGCAGCACAACGACTAGCCACGCAAGCAAGCCATGACGAGGCTGTCCGGCGTCGAACGTTTGCGACGTATGGGTCGCGTGGGAGCGAATCAGGTTGTAGATCGGGTTCTGCGTGGAGAGGGCACGCATCTGCTCAAGGATCAGCGCGAGGAGTACCGAAAAGAATGTCATGCGTGCGATCAAATCACCAGACGGAATGGTGTAACGATAGCACAGCTTCTCGCGAATGCCCGTCCCAAGCGCCTTCTCGACGCACTCGATTCACGCGCCAGGCACACAACGCGCAGAAACGATTCGTCTCTCGCGTCAGGCCCGCAGGAGTTGATAGAAATTGCGCAGCATACCGGCCGTGGCACCCCAGATGAAGTATTCGCCGCCAGCGGGCTTCGGATAGGGCATGGCGTAAAACCGGCGCTCCCCCACCTGATAGTTGAACACACGGATCTGATGATGCGCGGGGTTCATCAGGAAATCCAACGGCACCTCGAAAATCTCGTCGACCTCCCCGGCGTCGGCCACGAGATCGAACGGTGGCGTGACCAGCCCCACAACAGGTGCGACGCGAAAGCCAGTGCCCGTGACGTAATCAGGCAGGCTGCCGATCACTTCCACCGCGCCCGAATCGAGGCCGATTTCTTCTCGCGACTCCCGTAAAGCCGTGGCGATCGGCGTAGGGTCTTCGGGCTCGCGACTGCCGCCGGGGAAGCTCACTTGCCCTGCATGCGTGCTCAAGTGCTGTGTGCGCCGGGTGAGCAGCACGGTGGTGCCATGCGGGCGCATGACCAACGGCACCAGCACGGCCGCAGCACGCGGCGTAAAAAACGGCGAAGCAAGGCGTTCGATCGCGCCCGCGTCGGGCGTCCAGATCGGCGGACTGGCGAGACGATCTCGTAACGCTTCCGGTGTTAGCCGCTCTGCGGGCACCGCAGGCTCATCCCGACCCGTCGAGAAGATGGGTAACGCTTCAGGATGCAGGATGAGAGGTGGCGTCACGTAGACCTTGGTTCGATGGACAACTTCGCTATTTTAGCGAGGAAGCCGAAAATGCGTACATGCGAAGAAAATGCCAATCCCACGGCAATTCGGGGTATTTCACGGGGGGGGGGGCCGCGCCGCCACACTCGCGACCATGCGACGCAACATCATGAAAAAAGCACCCCGAGGGGTGCTTTTTCCTTGCAGCTTTTGGCTTCACCCAACAGCGGGGTCACCCAGCGTGCCAACGTCCGACTTACTCGGCAGCGACGGTCTTGCTCTTGAACGTGAGCTTTTCCTTGATACGTGCCGACTTGCCCGAACGCTCGCGCAGGTAATACAGCTTGGCGCGGCGAACGTCACCACGACGCTTGACTTCGATGCTGGCGATCAGCGGCGAGTACGTCTGGAACGTACGCTCAACGCCTTCACCCGACGAAATCTTGCGAACGATGAACGCCGAGTTCAGGCCGCGGTTACGCTTGGCGATCACGACGCCTTCGTAAGCCTGCACACGCTTGCGCGTACCTTCCACAACGTTCACATTAACGATCACGGTATCGCCCGGGGCGAATTCGGGGATCGTCTTGTTCGCGGTCAGACGCGCGATTTCTTCTTGCTCGATCTTGGCGATCAGATTCATTGACTACTCCTTGTGCCATCGTATCGGCGTTCTATACCGGCATGCCGGCCCCGACAGAGGATGGGTTCAAACCGAATGTCGTCCCCATGACGACACCCGTTGCCTACCTGGCCGACATAATGGCATCGGCCTGCAGGCTTGCCAGCCACGCCTCGTCGGCACGGCTGAGCAATCCGTTGACGCGTGCGCTCTCGATCAGATCGGGGCGCTTGCGCCAGGTATTGGCCAACGCCTCGCGGCGCCGCCATTTTTCAATCTCTGCGTGGTGCCCGCCCAACAGCACATCGGGCACTCGCACGCCTTCGTATTCTTCCGGTCGCGTGTAGTGCGGACAATCGAGCAGCCCATTGACGAAGCTGTCCTGCTCGGCCGATTGCGCGTCGTTGAGCGCACCCGGCAGCAGCCGGATCAGCGAGTCCATCAATGCCATGGCGGGCAACTCGCCGCCCGACAACACGAAATCGCCAACACTGACCTCTTCGTCCACCACACGATCGATCAATCGTTGATCGATGGCTTCGTAGCGGCCACAGAGCAGAATCAGCCCCTGCTCCTCTTCACGCAACGCTACGACCCGGCGATGCGTGAGCGGCTTGCCTTGCGGCGACATCAGCAGCACCCGGCTACGCGGCACGCCGACTTCGGCCTGCGCCGCCTTCGCCGCAACGATCGCGTCGTCCAGCGGCTTGGCGAGCATTACCATGCCCGGCCCCCCGCCGTATGGCCGATCGTCGATCGTGCGATAGTTGTTATGCGTGAAATCACGCGGATTCCAAAATCGCAGACCGTAGCGCGACTGCTTGAGCGCCCGGCTGGTGACGCCCCAGTCGGTCAGTGCCCGAAACATTTCGGGAAAGAGCGTGACGACGTCAAACTGCATCTGACCGGTTCCGTCCAGGAGTGCCCGGACACATCGATGGCCGGGCGTTCAATCGGTATTTCAATAGTCGAGACCCCAGTCCGCCACGATACGGCCCGCCTCGACATCGACGGTCTGCACGTATTGACCCACAAACGGGACCAGACGCTCGGCAGTCTTCGCCGGCGCATCGGCAACGGCCGGAACCTCGTAAGCAACACGCAACACCGTATGCACGCCGTTGTCGAGCAATCCGACAACTTTGCCAAGCAGTTCACCCTGCAAATTCGTCACCTGGGCGCCCATCAGGTCGACCCAGTAGAACTCGTCTTCGCCGGCGCTCGGGAATGCACTGCGCGGCACCCAAACCTGAAGCCCCTTGAGCGCCTCCGCAGCCGTCCGGTTCTCGCTACCACGCAATTGCGCGACGACGGTCCCCGAATGCCCGCGGCTGTGCAGCACGTCGGCCTGGGTATAGGCCGACTCGCCGGGACGACGGAAAAACCAGCGATTCGCGGACAAGAGCCCTTCGCCCTCACCCGTGTGCGGCTGCACCTTGATCCAGCCGCGAATGCCGTAAGCTTCGCCGATATAACCCAGTTCGACGAGATCGTCGGGCACTTCGGTCACCGGCGCGAGTACTTGCTCAGCGCGCATGCCGCTGGCGCGCCGCGCCTCAGCACCGATTTTCAGTGGTACCCGCTCACGTGCGGGTCGAGCGGAACGAACCATGCCAATCCAACGTTGTGACGAACACACGGCGATGCCCGCTCCAGATCGCTCAAGAGCAGGCACCGCCGTTCAATTCTCATGCCATCGGCAACCGACAGCAATGCGTACAGCTCGACAAGTCGAAGCGTTTAGGCAGCAGCCTTGGCGCCTTGCTTGATCAGACGAGCCACGGTCGGCGACAGTTGTGCGCCAACGCCTTGCCAGTAAGTCAGACGGTCTTGAGCAATACGCAGACCTTCCGTGCCTTCGGCAGCGACCGGGTTGTAGAAGCCAATACGCTCGATGAAGCGACCATCGCGACGGTTACGCGAGTCGGTTGCAACGATGTTGTAGAACGGGCGCTTCTTCGCGCCGCCGCGAGCCAGGCGGATAACGACCATAATGAATAAATCCTTGTGAATCCAGAAGTGTTCGGACAGAAAACGCGTGATTATAGCGCAAAACCCTCGTCAAAACAAACACTTCCCCAGATGCCGGACGTACCCGGCCAAGCCGCACCGCCATTGGACCGGGGGTTGGGCTACGTCAGCCCTTGCGAGCCCTGGTCTACAATGCACGCATCCCTTGAGCGAAGCGAGTCCGGCATGCGACGATTTCCCGATGGATGGCAACATCTCTTGCGGCCGCAGCGCCTGGCACGCAGCGCCCAACGAGATGTCCGCCTTGTTCAGCATTCGCGTCAGGCCAGCCGGATTCTTGGCGCCGCGCTGATGCTTGGGCCATTGCTCGCGACCGCGAGCGATGCCCTTCCCATCGAACGTCTCGCACTACCGCCGGGCTTCCACGTCGAAGTTCTCTCCGATCGCGTGCCAGGTGCTCGCGGCATGGTCCTTGGCCCGAAAGGCACGCTATTCGTCGGCAGCCGGGCGCAAGGCGTGGTTTATGCCGTCACGCTGGACCCGTCGCGCGCATATGCCGCCGGCGTCCGCACGGTGGCCTCCGGACTGAACATGCCCATGGGCGTGGCCATGCGCGGGGGCGCACTCTATATCTCCGCCGTCTCACGCATCGTCAGATTCGACGATATTGAAAACCGCCTCGATCGTCCCGGCAAACCGGTTGTCGTCTATGACAAGCTCCCGAGCGAGCCCCAACACGGCGGGCGGTACATTGCGTTCGGCCCCGACCAACGCCTGTATGTCGGTGTGGGCGCGCCCTGCAATGTCTGCAAGCGCGACGAAAACCGTTACGCAATGATCGGCAGCATGAAGCCGGACGGCACCGACTGGCGGGTGGTCGCGCGTGGCGTGCGCAACGCCGTCGGCTTCGATTGGCAACCCGGAACCCATACGCTTTGGTTTACCGATAACGGGCGCGATCGACTTGGCGACGACGTTCCGGATGACGAACTCAACCGGCTCACGCGCGTCGGCGAGCACTTCGGATTCCCCTACTGCCATGCCGGGAACATTGCGGATCCGGAGTTCGGACGAAAGTCGCGCTGCGCCGACTTTTCACCGCCCATGGCGAAACTCGGCGCCCATGTGGCCGCGCTCGGTATGCGCTTTTATATAGGCAAGCAGTTTCCCAGGGACTACCGCAACAGCATCTTTATCGCGGAACACGGCTCTTGGGACCGAAGTCGCAAGGTTGGCTACCGGGTGGTCCGAGCCATACTCGACACCAAGGGCAACGTTACGAAGCAGGAGATATTCGCGCAAGGCTGGTTGGGTGAGGACGATACGGCTTGGGGCCGTCCCGTCGATCTCCTCACGTTGCCGGACGGCTCGCTATTGATCAGCGACGACCACGCCGGTGCCATTTATCGCATCACCTACCGGAAACCGTGAGGCCACGGCATGACTACCGCCCGCCCCCCGCAGCCGTCTCGGCCCCTGCAACCGCACCGGTTCGGCCATCCGAACGCAAGCATCGCGCAAGGAACTGCTCCGCCCGCCCTCGGGTCAACGTTTCACTGCCCTCGAGGCGCCGCACAAAGACACGCTCCCACACCCGCCGCGACATTTTCACCGTCGCCGCCCGCTTCGCAACTACGCCCGGACAAGATCATGACCCAACGCCGACGCTCGTTCCTGCCCTCCTCGTTCGCCGCTTATATGACCACTCTCCTGATACCTGCGGCCATGCTGGCCGGCTGCGCGGCCCCGTCGGGCGGCGGCGCCAATCAATCGTCGGCTTCGTCCGGCGCCCCTGTCGCTGCGACGAAGCCCGCCGATATTCTCGGCACCTGGCAGTTGGTGAAGTGGGAGGGTGACAGCGACGTTCCGAGCCTGCCGGAAGGCCGTGCGATCAACCTGACCTTCAACGACAAGGGCGCGTTCTCGGGCACGGGCGGATGTAACCGAATCTTCGGTCAATACAAGGTCGGCCCCGCCAAGGGGCAGGTCAGCCTTCAGCCGCCGGCGACAACGCGCATGGCGTGCCCCGACTCGATGGCGTTCGAAGACCGCTACCTGAAGATACTGCCTCGCGTCACGCGTTTCGAACGCCGCGATACACAGTTGATGCTGAGCGCCCCCGGCGGGCAGATACTGACCTACGCCTCCCAAACGTTGCTCGACCATCCCTTCGCCGGCACGCGCAGCACCGCAGGGACTGAAGACCGTATCGTCGATGTCGATTCGCAACTGGCGGATTGCACGGGCGTGGCACCGCGCAAGTGCCTGCGCGTGCGCAACGCGGACGATTCCGGCAAAGCGCCGTGGGAACTCTGGTACACCCGCATCGATGGTTTCGAGTGGAAGCCCGGCGTAGAATACCGCGTGAAAATCCACGGCGAACCCATCGCCAATCCGCCCGCCGACGCTTCGAGCATGCGCTGGACGCTTGTCGAAGTCATTCGCGAAACGCCTGCCCGATAACCACGCCAAATGAACGCAGTCGCCTACAAATCCAAAACCCTGACCGCCGGCCTGGCGATGCTGTTTGGCACACTGGGCCTGCACCGCTTCTATCTGTACGGTTTGCGCGACCGCTTCGGATGGGCGCATATCGTCGGATCGGCATGCGGCTTGGCGGGCTGGGGCCTGCTTGTCACGAGCGACCTGCGCTCGCCCGCCGGGTGGGCGCTGACGATTCTGGGCGCCATCTCTCTGTTCTCGGCATTCCTGACGGCGATCGTCTACGGACTTCGCCCCGACGAACGGTGGAATGCCCAGTTCAACACCCACACCCAGCGCAAATCCCGCTCGGGATGGACGGCCGTCATTATCGTCAGCGTGTCGCTTTTCGTCGGCGCGATGTTGCTCATGATCGGCTTCGCCGTCGCGTTCCAGACCTACTTCGAAACGCATGAAACGCCGAACCGTCTGTCGCAGTAACCCGCAGTGACGACAGCCCCCTTCGCCCAACGTCCCTCGGTTCCCCGGATTCCCGTGATTCCCGTGATTCCCCGGCCGACACTCGGCTTCATCGGAGCCGGCCGTGTCGCGCGCGCCCTCGCGGCCGCGGCCGCGCAGGCGGGATATGCCGTGACCGCCATCGCAAGCCGGCGCCTTGACGCGGCGCAGCGCGTCGCGTCTGCACTGCCCGGATGCGCGGCACTGCCAATTGACCGCCCTGAAGACATGAATGCCGTCTTCTCGCACGCGGATTTGGTCTTTCTGAGCGTTCCCGACGACGCCATCGCCACGTGTGCCGCGCACCTCGCACCGCGCACCGGTCAGGCACTGGTCCATTGCAGCGGCGCGTCGGAAGTCGGCTTGCTCGCGCCTGCAACACAGCACGGTGCGCAGATCGGCGGCTTCCACCCGCTCTTTCTCTTCGCAGGACTCGACGACGACGCCACGCGCATGTCGGGCAGCGCGATCACCATCGAAGCCGACGCGCCATTGTCCGACACGCTTCACGGCCTCGCGCGGGCCATCGGCTGCCATGCGCTGTCGATCCCGGCAGGCGCGCGCATGCGCTATCACGCGGGCGCCAACTACGCCGCCAGCTTTCTCCTCTGCTTGCTCGACGAAGCCACCTGGCTCTGGCAAGCCATCGGCATGCCCGAAGACGACGCTCGCGACGCCATGTGGCCACTCGTCATGGGCACGCTCAACGCCGCCCGCGAACGCGGACTCGCCGGCGCGCTTGCCGGCCCGGTGTCGCGTGGCGACGCCAGCATCGTCACGCGACACACGGAAGCGCTTGCCTCGTTGGGCGATCATCACGCGACGCTTTACTCGCTCCTGACGCTCCGCGCGGTTCGACTCGCCCGGCAACGTCCCCATGCAGACAACGCCGCACTCGACGCTATCGCGCACGCCATCGCACCGTATTTGCCGCCCGCCCCGCCCGAAGGCAACCCATAAGTCCATCCAGCGTCGCCAACCATTCCAGACCATCGACGCTGCGCGCCAAGGCCAACCCGCCATGCCTGGCATGCTCGCCATGCCCGACATGCCCGACATACCTGACACACCTGCCAGTCCAATTTCCGTCATGGCCACCCTCCCTGTCGATACTGTATAAAAACACAGTATAATGACAAGCATCCCTCGCGGACGCCAAGCATTTGCGCCCCGGACTGCCATCAAGGAGACGAGCTATGGCTTCCTCATTCGTGCCGCCCCCTTCGCGCAAGGGCCGAGGCGCCACCGCCAACGTCGAATCCCGCTTCTCCGAATTCCGGCGCGAAAGCGACGAAACCCGCTACGAATCGGACGCGGCCCAGGAATGCGAGGTCAAGTTCGTGACGCAAGTCGCGCTGGAGAACGCGCGCACGATCATCTCGCGCAATCAGTCGGCAGACATTCCGTTCGACCGATCGATCAATCCTTACCGAGGGTGCGAGCATGGGTGCACGTATTGTTTTGCCCGCCCCACGCACGCCTACCTGGGGCTCTCGCCGGGGCTCGACTTCGAAACCCGTCTGTACGCGAAACACAACGCCGCCGAACGCCTCGACGCCGAGCTGCGCAAACGCGGCTATCGGCCCGCCCTGCTGGCGCTCGGTGCAAACACCGACCCCTATCAACCCATCGAGCGCGAATACCGCATCACCCGCAGCGTGCTGGAAGTGCTCGAGCGCTTCGGCCATCCGGTCGGCATCACCACGAAATCTGCGCTGGTCACCCGCGACATCGACATCCTGTCGCGGATGGCGAAGCGCGGCCTGGCCCGTGTCTTCATCTCGGTGGGAACGCTCGACGCGGACATTGCCCGCAAAATGGAGCCGCGTGCCAATACCCCCGCGCGTCGCATCGAAGCGATACGCAAGCTGACGGACGCGGGCGTACCCACGGGCGTGATCGTCGCGCCAATCGTACCGGCGCTCACCGATTTCGATATCGAACGGGTCTTGAAGACAGCGTCCGAAGCCGGCGCAACGTACGCGGGCTATGTCATGCTGCGGCTACCGCGCGAAGTGCACGACGTGTTCGTCACCTGGCTGGAAACCCATTACCCGCTTCGGGCACGCCACGTCATGAGCCTGATCGAACAGGTGCGCGACGGCAAACATAACAGCGCTGAATTCGGTACCCGCATGCGGGGCACCGGTTTGCACGCGGAATTGATCCGTCAGCGCTTTCATCTCGCAGCCCGCAAGTTGGGACTCAATCAGGCGAGACCGCCTTTGCGCATCGACCAGTTCAACGTCCCCGAACCCGAAACGCCCACCACTGAGAGTGAGCGCAATCCCGAATCGCAACGTCGACCGCGTCAGCAATCTGCGACATCCGCCACATCCGCCACATCCGCGCAGGATCATGGTGGCCTCGCAGGCCACGCCAACCCGCAGATGCCGCTCTTTTAGGCGCTCATCGATCGCTCAACCCCAATCCGCGCGCCCGGCGCCCGCGACGAAGCCATCGATGACGACGCGCCACCGGGGCGCTCCCCAGCAACCCGCGCCTCGCTTGCGCCATCCTTGCCCCGGCTACTCTTCGACGTTGATCGTGAGCGTCTCCTTGATCTCTTCCATCACGACGTAACTCTTGGATTGCACCGCGCCCGGCAACTGCAGAAGGATGTCACCGAGCAACTTCCGGTATTCCGACATCTCCCGAATGCGCGCCTTGATCAGGTAATCGAAGTCGCCCGAGATCAGATGACACTCCATGACTTCCGGGATTCGCAGCACTTCACGACGAAACTGATCGAACATGTTGCCGGACTTGTGATCGAGCGTGATCTCGACGAACACCAGCAATGCGGCCCCAAGCGCCGCCGGATTCACCCGCGCGAAGTAGCCCATGATCACGCCATCGCGCTCCATGCGCTTCACCCGCTCGATACAAGGCGTGATCGAAAGCCCAACCTGCTCGGAGAGGTCTTTCATCGACATCCGCCCGTCCTGCTGGAGCAACGCAAGAATGCGTCGGTCGAGCCGATCCAGCGTTCGGATCGATTGCTGTTGGACTCTCATGATTTATTCCTGAATCTTCGCTATAAACATTAACTAAACCTACGAATCCGAGAATAGCATGCCAATTATTACTGGATAACTTTGGTTTTACAGGAGTCAACGCAATGAAGGTCATCGTTCTCGGTAGCGGCGTCATTGGTGTCACCAGCGCCTATTACCTGGCGAAGGCCGGGCACGACGTCACGGTGCTCGATCGTCAGGCGGGTCCGGCGCTTGAGACCAGCTTCGGCAACGCCGGCCAGATTTCGCCGGGCTACGCATCGCCGTGGGCCGCACCGGGCATTCCGACGAAGGCCATCAAGTGGTTGTTCCAGAAGCACGCCCCGCTCGCCATTCGCCCGGACGGCACGCTTGCACAGCTCAAATGGCTCTATCAGATGCTGCGCAATTGCACGCCGGAGCGTTACGCGGTCAACAAGGAACGCATGGTGCGCATCGCTGAGTACAGCCGCGATTGCTTCCGCGCGCTGCGTGCCGAGACCGGCATTCCCTACGAAGGCCGTCAGGCAGGCACGCTGCAGTTGTTCCGTACCGACGAGCAACTGGCGAACGCCGCGCGCGACATCGCCGTGCTCGAAGACGCCGGCGTGCCGTTCGAGTTGCTCGACAGCACCGCACTCGCCAGTGCGGAACCTGCGCTGGCGGCGGTCTCGCACAAGCTCACCGGCGGCTTGCGCCTGCCGAACGACGAGACGGGTGACTGCCAGTTGTTCACGACGCATCTGGCGGCAATGGCCGAGGCCCTTGGCGTGAAATTCCGCTACGACACGCCGATCGACGGGCTGCACGTCGCGGGCGACAAGATCGACGGCGTCGTCTGCGCAGGCGCGATGCAGCGTGCAGATGCCTACGTGGTCGCGCTCGGCTCGTACAGCACGCCATTCCTGCGCGACATCGTCGACATTCCCGTCTATCCGCTGAAGGGGTATTCGATCACGGTACCGATCGCCGACGCATCGCGTGCACCGGTATCGACCGTGCTTGACGAGACCTACAAGATCGCGGTTACCCGTTTCGACGATCGTATCCGCGTCGGCGGCATGGCCGAAGTTGTCGGCTACGACAAAGCGCTCAATCCGGCGCGCCGCGCCACGCTGGAAATGGTCGTGAACGATCTATACCCGGGCGCGGGCAACACTGCCGAGGCCTCGTTCTGGACTGGCCTGCGTCCGATGACGCCGGACGGCACGCCGATCGTCGGCGCCACCGCCCTGCGCAATCTGTTCCTGAACACGGGACACGGCACGCTCGGCTGGACGATGTCCTGCGGCTCGGGCCAGTTGCTGGCCGATCTGATGTCAGGTCGTCGGCCGGCGATTCTGGCCGACGACCTGTCGGTGGCGCGATACAGCGGCGCGCCCGACGCGCAGGCCCAACCCGCCTTCGCTTGATCGCCCGGACGGCACCTTCGGGTGCCGTTTTGCTTTGGGCCGCCGGAACATTTGTGTGAGAAGTCGCCGCTATTTTGCTGTCCCAACACAACAAAGGAGACGCATCATGAAAATCGGTGTTCCGAAGGAGATCAAGAACCACGAGTACCGGGTAGGCATGACGCCCGCAGCCGTACGCGAAGTGGTCGCGCGCGGGCACGAGGTGTGGATCGAAACACAAGCCGGCGCGGGCATCGGCATGGACGACACGGTCTACACCGCCGCCGGTGCGCGCATTGCCACCCGTGCGGCCGATGTGTTCGACCTCGCCGAACTGATCGTCAAAGTCAAAGAGCCGCAGGCCGTTGAACGCGCTCGATTGCATCCCCATCACACGCTCTTCACGTACCTCCATCTCGCCCCCGACCCCGACCAGACCCATGACCTGCTCAAGAGCGGGGCCACATGTATCGCGTATGAGACGGTGACCGCCGCGAATGGCGGGCTACCGCTGCTCGCGCCCATGTCCGAAGTGGCCGGACGCATGTCGATTCAGGCCGGGGCAACGGCGCTCGAAAAGACCCATGGCGGTCTGGGTCTTCTGCTCTCCGGTGTGCCTGGCGTCGAAGCGGGCAAAGTCGTGATTCTGGGGGGCGGTGTCGTTGGCACCAACGCGGCGACGGTGGCCGTGGGCATTGGCGCGCAGGTGACGGTCATCGACAGGTCGGTCGAGGCGCTGCGCCGCATCAGCGCGCAGTTCGGTGGGCGCGTACAGACGGTCTACTCAACGCAACACGCCATCGAAACGCATTTGCGCGAGGCCGACCTCGTGATCGGTGGCGTGCTGATTCCGGGCGCGGCCGCGCCGAAACTCATCACCCGCGCGATGCTGGGCCTCATGCGCAAGGGAGCGGTCATTGTCGACGTCGCGATCGATCAGGGCGGTTGCTGCGAGACGTCGCACGCGACGACGCATGCCGATCCGGTCTATGTCGTGGACGGCGTCGTGCACTACTGCGTGGCCAATATGCCGGGCGGCGTACCGCGCACCTCGACGTTCGCCCTCAACAATGTGACGTTGCCATTCATTCTGCAACTGGCGGACCACGGACCGGTCGCGGCCATGCGCGCCGATCCTCACCTGCTGGCGGGACTCAACGTGGCAAACGGCAAGGTGACCAACCGCGGTGTCGCCGATGCGCTGGGTATGGTCTATCACGATCCACATGCCGTGCTGGCCGACTTGACGGCTGCAACGTAGTCGCCGTGGCGCACGGGCGGGCGCCGGGAGACATCACGTCCGGCCCTGCGGCCATGCGCGACGCGTTGACCGCAGGGCCGCGCCACGCCTGGCGCTTTGGACATGGGCGCACTCCCTTCGTTATACTTGCTCCATCGCGACGGCGCCCGCCGGTCACGCCCGGTACACAGGCACGCGCTTGCGCGCGGCATACTGCCTGCCCCCGAGCCGTCAATGTCCATGAGCAAGTGATGAACGCCGACCCGCAAGAACTCAATAAATTCAGTGAATTGGCTCACCGTTGGTGGGATCCGCACAGCGAATTCAAGCCGCTGCACGAGATCAACCCGCTGCGCCTCGACTGGATCGAACAACATGTACCGCTTCAAGGCAAGCGTGTACTCGATATTGGCTGCGGCGGCGGAATTCTCTCCGAATCCATGGCGCGTCAGGGCGCACGCGTCAAGGGAATCGATCTGTCGAAGAAAGCGCTCGGCGTGGCCGATCTGCATAGCCTCGAAGCGGGCCTTTCCATCGACTACGAAGAGATCTCCGCCGAGGCGCTCGCCGCGCGCGATGCCAGCACGTATGACGTGGTGACCTGCATGGAAATGCTCGAACACGTGCCGTCGCCGGCGTCTGTCGTGGCGGCCTGCGCAACGCTCGTCAAGCCCGGCGGTCATGTGTTCTTCTCAACGCTCAACCGCAATCCGAAGGCCTGGCTGCTGGCCGTGGTCGGCGCCGAGTACGTGCTGCGCATGCTGCCGCGCGGCACTCACGATTACGCCAAGTTCATCCGTCCGTCGGAACTCGCTTCGTTCGCCCGGGCAAGCGGCCTGACTGTGCGGGATCTGCGCGGCATGACCTATAACCCGCTGAGCAAACGTTACGCGATCAACCCCGACACCGACGTCAACTACATGATCGCGTGCACACGTGACGCCTGATATGTTCGAGCCCCCCGCCCGCGCCTCATCATCACATTTCGGCAACGCGCCGTATCTGCTGCACGGCAGCGTTCGTGCCGTGCTGTTCGATCTGGACGGTACGCTGGCCGACACGGCGCCGGATCTCGTCGCGGCCGTCAACAAGGTACGAACCGACCGCGGCCTGCCGCCTGGCCCCTATGAGACGCTGCGACTGCAAGCATCGCACGGCGCGCGCGGGCTGATCGGCAGCGCATTCGGCGTTACACCCGACGACGCAGCGTTTGCGGCGCTGCGCGATGCATTTCTCGCCAATTACGAAAGTGCGTTGTGCGTGCAGAGCCGCCTGTTCGATGGAATTCCCGCGCTGCTTGCGGCCTTGACCGAGCGCGGCATGCCGTGGGGCATCGTCACGAACAAGGCGGCCCGTCTGACCGACCCGCTCGTCGAACGGCTCGGGCTTGCCGAGGGTGCCGCCTGCGTGGTGTCGGGCGATACGACACCGCACAGCAAACCGCACCCTGCGCCTTTGCTGTACGCCGCCGAGCGTATCGGCATCATGCCTGGACAGATCGTGTATGTCGGCGACGACCTGCGTGACATTCAGGCGGGCAAGGCGGCGGGGATGGCGACCGTAGCCGCCGCCTATGGGTATTGCGGCGATTCGCTGTCCCCTGCCCAATGGCAGGCGGACGCGGTTGTCGAACGCGCGGGCGCGATCGCCCCGCTGGTGATGTCACCGGCCTGAGCGGCCGGGCGTTGCCGCCGTGGACCGAGCCGCCGAAGCGGCGGCCGGTTCCGGCTCTGTCCCGCCGCGCAACTGGGCCGCGGCGAGTGCTTCACTGGCGACTTACGGGAGACCGCATGGCCGAGCAAGCGAACGATCGCAAACCGTCGTCAACATCTTCAGCATCTTCTGCCGGCGGCCGCCGTCTGCAACAAGGCCTCGCCCGCGCCCAAGCGCTCGGGCGCGATCCCAATGTGCGTCGTCGTGCCCGCAAGACGGGTCTCTGGACCGTGGGCGTCATTGCCGTGTTCGGTGTGGTGGGCTATTTCACCGTCCCGGCAATCCTCAAGCATTACGCCGTAGACAAGCTATCGGCGTATCTGGAACGGCCGGTGAGCGTGGGCGACGTCAGCTTCAATCCCTACACGCTGCGTCTCCAGCTGCATCAGGTGCACATCGGCGACAAGACGCCGGGGCAGCCGTTCGTCGATGTGGGCATGCTGCGCGTGAACGCTTCGTGGGGCTCGCTATTCCGCTTTGCGCCCGTCGTCGATGAACTTTACGTTGACACACCGGTGGTCAACATCGTGCGCACCGCCCCGCAACGCTTCAACTTCTCGGACATCGTCGATCGCGCGACGTCAGGGCCGCCGTCGCCCGAGCCGTCGAAGCCCGCGCGATTCGCGCTGAACAACGTTCAGATCAAGAACGGTACGGTTCGCTTCGACGACGAGGTTCAAAAAGAAAAGCACGTCATCGACCATCTGCAGGTCGGTGTGCCATTCATTGCGAATTTGCCGGCAGACACCGATATCTTCGTGCAACCGTTGTTACAGGCGTCCATTGACGGCTCGCCGCTGCGTATTTCGGGACAGACCAAACCATTCGCCAACTCGCTGGAATCGACGGTCGACATCAAGCTCGACCGATTCGACCTGCCCAAGTATCTTGGCTACTCACCGGTCACGGTCCCCGCGCAAATCAAAAGTGGCGCCATCAGTACCGATCTGAAGCTGCGCTTCACACGCGACAAGGCCGGCAATCACGTACTTCTCACCGGCACGGCGGGGCTCTCGGACGCAGTGGTCAGCGAGCCGGACGGCTCACCCCTTGTCGCGGTCAAGCAGGTCGACGTGAAGCTGGGCAAGGTCGAGCCGCTCGACAACGTCTATCACATCGACAGCGTGCGGATCGACGGCCTCGATCAGCACGTCACGCTGGAGAAGGACGGCTCGATCAATGTGGTGAAGGCGCTGCTGCCGCAGCGCCCCGTCATCAAGGCGGTGGGCAAGGCGGTCGACGAGGCGGCGGCGTCGCCGAAGGCGAGCGAAGCGGCCAAGGCGGCCCCCAAGGTCCCGGCCGAGCAGACGGCGCAGCCCGCGTCGCCCGCATCGGCTGCCGCCGCGGCACAGACCAAAGCGGTGGCCGCAGCCCAGCCTGAACCGCTCGATCTGCTCATTGGCGACGTCGCGCTCGTGAACAGCAAGCTGCGCTTTACCGACGAGCGCGGGGCGAAGCCGGCGAGTGTGTCGCTGGAGAACGTCCAGATTGGCGTGAAGCAGTTCTCAACACTTGGCAAGGCCCCGGCGACCTATGACGCATCGCTCGGCCTTCAGAGCGGCGGTTCGCTCAAGTCGAACGGTCAGTTCAGTCTGAACGCCTACAACGCGAGTGGAGAACTCGATGCGCGATCGATCGCCCTCGCGCCGTTTCTGCCCTTCGCGCAAGGTGCGCTCGCGGGTGACCTGAAGAGCGGCACGCTCGGAGCGCAAGCCAAGTTCAATGTGGCGTTCGCTCCGGACAAGCAGCCGAACATCCAGATCGCACCGGCCACGGCGACGCTCGAAAAGGTCGAGTGGCTTACCGGTCATAAGGGCGACGCGCCGCTCAAGCTGGCCAAGGCCGAAGCGAAACTCTCGCGCTTCGATCTGGGCGCACGGCAAGCCGTGCTCGACGAGGTCACCGTCAGCGGCCTGGATGTGTCGGCGCGGCGCGACAAGGACGGCAAGATCAATCTACTCGCCCTGAGCGGCGACGGCCAGCCAAAGGTTGCCACCAGCAAGGGCAAAGGCATCAATGCGCGTGTCGGCACGGAGCGTGGCCGCCGGACATCCACCAAGGTATCTGCATCGTCGAGCACACAGGCGAACGCGGGCCCGTGGCAATGGAAGATCGGCAAGGTGGCGCTGGAGAACGCCAGCATCGGATTTGAAGACTTTGCCGTCAAAGGCCGCCCGATCAATGCGAAGTTCGCGCCGCTCAACGTCAAGGTACAGGGCGTATCGCAGGACATGAGCAAGCCGTTGCAGTTGGACGTGACCGGCACGCTCAACAAGAAGGGCTCACTCAATGCCACGGGTCACGTGACGCCGCAGCCGCTCGCGGGCGACCTGCAGATCAAGACGCAACAGCTCGATCTGGCGGCATTCGATTCGTACATGAGCGACCACCTGAACGCGAGCATCGCAAGCGCCCTGCTCTCCAGCAACGGCCGCGCGACCTTTGCGATGAAGGGCGACACCCCACAAGCGACGTATCGCGGCGATGCGACACTGGGCAACGTCCGTCTGCTCGACAAGGTGACAACGGACGACTTCATGCGCTGGAATGCGCTATCGGTGCAGCAGATCAATCTTGCGGTGGGCAGCGGCAAGCCGAACGTGCAGTTGGGCAGCATTGCGCTGTCGCGCTTCTATGCACGTTTGATCATCAACGCCAACGGGCGCTTGAATCTGGCGGATGTGGTCGGCAACAAGGAAGCGGCACCACGCTCTCTGACGCGCGCCAACGAAGGGGTGCCGCTAGGCGGGTCGACGGCAAAGCCACCGCTCGATGCGGCCGCTTCGGCCGTCGAAGCCGGGCAGCCGACGGAACCGGAGAAGAAGGAGCAGAAACCGGGAGAGACGACGGCGCAGCGCGGGCCGGGTTACGGCGCCGGCAAGGCGCTGCCTGCGGACGTTCACATTGGGCGTATTACGCTGCAAGGCGGGAACATCAACTTCACGGACAACTTCGTCAAACCGAACTACACGGCCAACCTGACCGATATTGGCGGGCGGATCGGCGCATTCGGCACGGCGACGACGGAGCCGGCCGAGGTGGCGCTGCAGGGCAAGGTCAACCGCAATTCACCGATCGGCATTAATGGCAAGATCAATCCGCTTGCGCCGATGGCGTTCGTGGATCTGAGTGCCAAGGCCGACGGGATCGAGCTGACCAATCTCACGCCGTACTCGACGAAGTACGCGGGGTATCCCATCGAAAAGGGCAAGCTCACGGTCGATGTGCATTATCTGCTCGATCAGGCGAAGCTGACGGCGAACAATCACATCTTCATCGACCAGTTGACGTTCGGCGACCACGTGGACAGCCCGACGGCCACGAATCTTCCGGTGCGTCTGGCGGTCTCGCTGCTGAAGAATTCACGTGGCGAGATCGATGTGGACATTCCGATTTCGGGCTCGCTCGACGATCCGCAGTTCAGTCTCGGTGGCGTGATATTCCGGGCATTCGTGAACTTGATCGTCAAAGCGGTGACGGCGCCGTTCAGTTTGCTGGCGTCGGCGTTTGGTGGCGGCGACCAGGAACTCGGCTACGTCGAATTCGCGCCGGGCAGCGCACGTCTGACACCTGAGGACGAGAAGCGGCTCGAAACGTTGGTGAAGGCGCTGACGGACCGCACGGCGCTGAAGCTGGACATCGAGGGGCGCGTCGATCCGGCGAAGGATACCGACGGTCTGCGCAAGGTGGCGGTGGAGCGCGCGATCAAGGCGCAGAAGGTCAAGGCGATGGTGGGTAAAGGCGAGAGCATCGACGTGGACAGCGTGAAGGTGACTCCGGAAGAGCGCAGCAAGTACCTGACGGCGGCTTACAAAGCGGCGGATTTTGCGAAGCCGCGCAACATGATCGGGTTTGCGAAATCGCTGCCGGACGACGAGATGGAGAAGCTGATGGAGACGAACGTCAAGGTCGGCGACGACGATCTACGGGCGCTGGCGGAGCGGCGGGCACAGCGCGTGCGGTCGTGGCTGGACGGCAAGATTGCGTCGGACCGGCTGTTCGTGGTGGCGCCGAAGCTCAATGCGGATGGCATCAAGGACAAGGGGGCGACGACACGGGTGGACTTCGCACTGAAGTGAATCATTTGTGGCATAATTGCAATACCACTGGGGCCGACATGGTTTCGACGTGGGTAGCGAAGCGAATCAGGGCATACCGAGGACCCGTCACCTCGTAAATCAATGGGACACTAAGTAACCGCTAACAACGACCGTTACGCACTGGCTGCCTAAGGGCGCCTGCCTCGCACTAGCTCGCTGATGGGTTAGGGTAGCAATACCACGCGAGGTCATTTACGTCAGCTAATCTCCGGTGGTGCCACGGCGCCGGGGCCGAAAATCAAGTGGATCGCTGTTGCGTAGCGTGTTCGTCCGCGACAAAACGGTTAAATCAAATGACTGAACTAAGTATGTAGAACTGATCGTAGAGTACTTGCGGACGCGGGTTCGATCCCCGCCGGCTCCACCACTATTGAAGCCCCAACTGTTCTCAGTTGGGGCTTTTTCTCGTTTGATCGCGCTGGTTCCCGCGTGTTTGCAGGGATTCGTGCGGAAAGCTGCGGACTTCGCTGGTTGGCCGGGTGGACGGTTCATGGCCGCTTTCCACTCTCTCCTGACCCTTCTTCTCTCCGGCATCGCTCTCTGCGAAACGCCTGAAGTCCGCAAAGGCCGTCGCCTGCCTCATTATTAATCAACAGGTTACGCGCGGACGAATCGATCGGTTGTTTTTAGGAATCAGCAGGCGGTGGAAACCGCCCCGATTCAGCGAGTGGAGAATGCTTGAAGGTCGAGGGCCAGAACGCCTACGAATACAAAATGACCTGCCCGGGAAATTTCGTACCAAAGGAATCTGGAGATAATGGCTCCTCAGCTCAGACGAGGAGTTGGTATGAAGAAGAGCCGGTACAGTGACGAACAGATCGTACGAATTCTGCGCGAAGCGGATCGAGATACGATCCCCGAGGTGGCCAAGCGCAATGGCGTGAGCGAAGCGTCGATTTACGCCTGGCGCAAACGGTTCGGCGAGATGGTCAGCGATGACGTTAAACGCCTCAAAGCGCTCGAAGCGGAGAATGTCAGGCTGAAGAAGTTGGTCGCCGACCAAGCATTGGATATTCAGATCTTGAAGGAGATCGGCGCAAAAGTCAGTGCGTGGATTCAAACCGCAGATCGATAGTACCGATTGGATTCTATCCAAGACCCAGCATACGCTCGACTCGAACGGCGGATTCACGACGCGGATCGAGTTGGAGATCAAAGCGACGGAGATACCTGATGAAACCGATTAGTTCGTTCGGTCAGGAACCTTCACGCGAAAAGCGATATTCGTGTGTGCCATCCAGGGCGGTGGCGCGGGCCACGGTGAAGAGTCATCGAACGCTCGCAGAACCGCCTGGTCGAGCTCCGGGATCCCGCTTGAGTATGTGACTTCCGCCCACATGACCGTCCCGCCTTTACCGATTCTCAAACGGACTCCTACTTCTAAGGGACGCGCGCTGGGCATGCGACCCGTATAGGTGAACTTGCGGTAGATTAGGCGAGTAATTGTGTCGACGTAATCCCGTTGTGTCTTTGTTCGAAGTCGAGCCGCGAACGCCTCTTTCGCAAATGCGCCCCGCTCGAATTTTGGCTCCACCACCTCGGTCGTTGCACAACCCACAAGCGCGATGCAGATTGCAGCGCAACAAAGAGACGTCACACGCATTAATGCGTTCCCCGTTTAAACGAATTGTTGGTATTGATGAAGCACAACAGCGGGCAGTGCGAGCGCCCGACTAACAGTCGTTGGCCGCAACCTGTTCGACGCCATCGCGCTCCGTCATAGGCTCGACTCTAACGACGAATTCATAATTTCATTTCCCCGTCAGTTCCCTTGGCTCGCCGACACCCCTAGAAACGGAAACGGTGGCGCCACCTTGAAATCAGCCGACACCTCACCGCTGAACGTATTGCGCTGATCCGGTCCGAGATCAAGGCGTTTGACCGGCGCCCCCGCCGCGAAGTCGAGCTTCTTCAAATCCACCCAGAACGTGTTGGGCGTGAGCGCCGATTCGAAGAAATACAACATGCGCTTGTGATCGACGACCGTGCGCCAGCGCGTCGACGAGATGTTCGGCTCGCCCGGCGTCGTAATGCCAAACGGCACCGATGCATTCCGAATAACGCTGAATACGCTCGCCAACGCCTGGACCGGATCCTCATTCTTCGGAATCGCATTGACGTAGAACGACGCCCGCGCAAAACGATCCGACGAGCGGTTCGTCCCAGGAAGGAAGGTCGTTCCGCCGATCTGCTTCCAGTACGTATTCAATGCGAGTTGCTCGTCGAACGTCGGCGAATTGGTCATCACCTGATACTGACGGCCGTGGTGAATCACCTGGCGACCGTTGATGTATTCGACGATGGCACTGTCGCCCGACTTGTCAGACATCGACAGATGCAGCGTCGTGATCCGATCCTCTCCAGGCACGTTGTCCGTCACGATCGTGAACGGCTCCTTCTCCAACGCCGCCACCGCTTGCGCAACCGTCGCAAAATTATCCAACACGTACTGCGCCCAGGCCGCAATCGTCAGCCCCGGCTTCGACCCCTTGTCGAACTTCGGATACTGCGACTCCGCCAGCCACAGCAACTGTGCAGACAGCCCCCGCTCATTGACGCCATCGGTCGTCGACACGTCGTAGCCAGTAGCCACCACGCTGCCATACTTAGCCGTCCAACGAATCGAGTTCGGCCCCGCGTCGCCCGTGCGCGCAATGCCGCGCGGCAATACATAAAGATTCGTGGCGACATCGACCCTCCAGTCCATCGAACGCGCAGTGATGACGTCGTCGTTCGCCCCCAGATACACCACGCGGGTGCAAGCCAATGATGCCAGCGGGGACACAGCAAGCGCGGCAGCAGCAACGAGACAAGGCAGGGTCTTGACGAACTTGCGGGGCATGGCGATACCTCACTTTGACTGGAAGAAGACGCAAGAACCGTCAGTATAACGACGGAATCCGTCTACCCGAGCGGCCCGCTCAGCACCAATCGCCGCACTGCATCCCTCAATGCGTCACCGAACAGAGCGGCAAGCGAATTCCCCAATCCCCATCAGCACTTCAATCCTGCCGCCCGCCCGGCTCTAGCCGCAGCACGCCGGGTGAGGGGCGGTGGGGAGCGGCGGCGGGCGCCAGGTCGCCCACAACGAGTCCCGCCAGCAGACCCGCCCAGCGAGACTTCCATTTCCCCCGAATGAGGTCGTCGGGACGGCGTGCGCCTACCGTCGACCCGACGCCCGGTCGGCCTATCGCTGCGGCTGGGGTGTCGCGCCGACATCCTTGCGCACCGTGGCGACCTGCGCCGCCGTCACCGCCGGCGCCCGGTTTCCCCAGCTCGAACGCACGAACGTCAGCACATCGGCCACATCCTGATCGGTCAGACGGTCGTCGAAGCCCGGCATCGCGTAATGCGTCGGCGCCGCCTTCGTCCATGGCATCTCCGCGCCGCGCAACACGATGTGGATGAGTGAGGTCGGGTCCGCCGAGTTCACGGTCGCGCTGAGGGCAAGCGTCGGGAACGTTTGCGTGTAGCCCTTGCCCGTGCTGCGGTGGCACGCCGCACAGTTGTCGATGAACGTGAGCGCACCGTTGCTCCTGTCGGTGCCCACGCGCAATGCCTTGGCCACCGTGTCGTCGTATGCGAGGGCCTTGGCACCCGAATCGACCGGCTTCAACGTCTTAAGGTACTTTGCAATGGCCATGAGGTCGTCGTCGTTCATATGCTGCGTGCTGTGCTGCACCACGTCCGCCATCCCGCCGAATGCGGCGGAGTGATCGTTACGCCCGCCCTTCAGAAACGCCGCGATATCGCCCTCGCTCCAATGTCCCAGACCGTCGACGACGTCGCCACGCAGGTTCTTTGCGAGGAAGTTGTCGACCACACCGCCCGAGAGAAACGCGGTGCTGTCGTCCGAGAGCGCCTTTTCCTGCAAGGCAAAGCCGCGCGGCGTATGGCAGGCGCTGCAATGGCCCAGACCTTCGACGAGATAGCGACCACGCGAGATCGGATCGCTGTCGGTCGAGACGATGTCGGCGGCAACCGTCGGCGCGAACATCTTGCGCCAGATCGACAGCGGCCAGCGCATCGACATCGGCCAGGGAATATCGGTCGACTTGTTGGCCTGCGCAACCGGCGGCACACCATTCATGAAATAGGCATACAGCGCCTTGATGTCGGCAGGACGCACCTTAGCGTAAGACGTGTACGGCATGGCCGGGTATAGCGTCGATCCGTTCTTCGCGATTCCATGACGCACCGCGTTGTCAAAGTCCTCAAGACTGTAGCTGCCAATGCCAGTCTCTTTGTCGGGCGTGATGTTGGTCGAATAAATCGTGCCGATCGGCGACGCAATCGGCAGACCGCCAGCGAACGGTTTGCCCTTGGGCGCCGTATGACACGCCGCACAATCGCCCGCGCGGGCGAGGTACTCGCCCTGCTTCACGAGTTGCACTTGCGGATCGTTGGCGGCCAAACTTTGCGTGCCGGCCGCCACCGCCACGGCGGGTACGGCAGGTGTGGGTACCGGCGAGACGCTCGTCGCGGAAGGTGTCGTGGTGCCCTGTGCCGACACGGTGATGGCCAGGAGTGCCAGGGCACCGGCCGTAAGTCCACCAGCAGCGCGCTTCATCATCGTTTTCCAAATCATGATTGCGCTCCTCAGGCTTGCACCAACGGTCCGGCGTGCTTGAGGTACTGCTCGCGAATTGCCTTCGCGGACCAATACGCCAGCGCCGCCACCACGCCCGTGGGGTTGTAACCCATATTCTGAGGAAATGCCGACGCCCCCATGACGAACACGTTGGACACGTCCCAACTTTGCAGATACCGGTTGACCACGCTGCTGGACGGGTCCGCACCCATGATCGCGCCACCGGTCGTATGCGTGCTCTGGTAGATCCGCGTATCGTAATGGGCGCCCTTCTTGCGGATCGCGCGGAACACTTTCTCCGGGTTCATCGCATGCCCGACCGCTTCCATCCGGTCGCCCATATAGCCCAGCATCGCGTACTCGTTGTCATGCCAGTCGAACGTCATGCGCAGCAGCGGCACGCCATAGGCGTCCTTGTACGTGGGATCGAGATCGAGACACGCGTCGCGATACGACATGACCGAGCCGGAAATGCCAATGGTCATGTAGCGCTGATACGCATCGGCGATACCCGCCTTCCACTTGCTGCCCCATGAAGGCGTGCCCGGCACGGTCGGCGTCATCTTGATCGGGCGGCCGCCAGTGCGAACGTGACGAATGCTCGCCCCACCAATGAAGCCCAACGGCCCGTGGTCGAACTGATCGCCGTTCAGATCGTCCATCGACACCCCCCCTGCGCCGGTGCCCACGAATGGATTCAACTGCGTGCCCTTGGGCAGCAGCACATTCACGGCACCGTTCATTTGATACGCATAGTTCTTGCCGACGACGCCCTCGCCCGTCTTCGGATCATAGGGCTTGCCAATGCCCGAAAGCAGCAACAAACGCACGTTGTGCATCTGGTACGCCGCCATGATGACGATGTCGGCCGGCTGCTCGACTTCACGGCCCTGTGCGTCGATATACGTCACCCCGGTCGCCCGCTTGCCATCGCTGTCGAGATTGACCTTGACGACGTAGGCATGCGTGCGCAGCTCGAAATTGGGCTTCTTGAGCAGCACCGGCAGGATCGTGGTCTGCGGGGACGCCTTCGAATACATATAGCAGCCGTAGTTCTCGCAAAAGCCGCAGAAGTTGCACGGCCCGAGACGCACGCCGTACGGATTTGTATACGGCTCGGAGGTGTTCGCCGCAGGCGCCGGATACGGATTGAAGCCGACTTCGCGAGCGGCCTTCTCGAAGAGTGTGGCGCCATAGGTATTCGGCAATGCCGGCGTGGGGTACTCGCTCGAGCGCGCGCCCTCGCGCGGATTGCCGCCCGCCACGATCGTCCCCTTCAGATTCCCGGCCTTGCCCGATGTGCCAAACACCTTTTCGGCGAAATCGAAGTGCGGCTCGAGTTCTTCATAGCTCACCCCGAAGTCCTGAATCGTCATGCCGTCAGGGATGAATTTCTTGCCGTAGCGCTCCTCGTAATGACTCCGCAGCTTCAGCTCTTCCGGCAGAATGCGATAGTGCATGCCGTTCCAGTGAAAACCGGCGCCGCCCACGCCATCGCCCAGCAGGAACGAGCCGTTCTGGCGGTACGGCACCGCGAGATCGTCCGGCGTATGACGAATCGTGACGGTCTCGCGCGCGAGTTGCTGAAAGAGCTTGCCGCGCACCGAGTACTCGAGTTCGTCGATCACCTTGGGGTACTGTGCGTCGGTGGGGGTGTCGCGCATCGCGCCACGCTCGAGCGCCACGACGTTGAGCCCCGCATCGGTGAGTTCCTGCCCGAGAATCGCCCCGGTCCAGCCGAAACCCACGATGACGGCATCGACCTTTTCTTTCTTGATCGCCATGCGTTAACCCCGCTTCCCAGAAATCGACACCGGACCGTACGGATACTTGACGTTCGGCTGATCCACCCAGTCAAGAAAGTCGGCACGCGCGCCCGGGAAACCCACGAGCTTCCAGCCGACCATGTCCTTGTTGCCGCCGTGAATCGGATCCGAGAGAAATCCCTCCTTCGTATTGGCCAGCAGATACGAGAAGAACGTCCGCGCCGGCACGCTCTCGAACTCGACCTTTGCATGCTCGAGATCGCCAAGCACCATTTCCTGCGCGCCATGATCGAGGTCGGCGAACGCCTTCTGATACTGCGTCCTGCAGTAGGCATCGCAGGCGGCAATGCCATGACGATAGATATCGCGCGGCGCAAGACTCAACTGGTAGCCCATCTCCGGCGGCTGATCGGTATGGAACGGCCCCTGCATGTACCAGAGCTTGCCGTAACCAAAGGGGGTTTCCATCTGACGGTCGATGAACTGCGGCACGTCGGCCTGAAGCGCGCCCGGACCAAGCTCGTCGGCGGGAATCAAGCGGTCGACAGCCGCATTGATAAAGCGCCATTCGTCGGCAGTGAAGTACTTGGGCTCGTAATGCGTGGTCGACGCAACGGGGGCAACGGGTGTGTCGGTGCTGCACGCGGACTGCGAAAGCGTCGCGCTCGTGGCGAGGGTCGTGGCAGGCACGATTGCCAGCACCTGACGCAAAAAGCGCCGGCGCGGCGCCTTGTCCTGTGACATGGGGTTCTCCGTTTTGTGGGGGGACGAATCACGCATGACAGTCAAGCGAAGGCTCGCCATGCGTGAAGAAAACCTGACAGGCCATTCACTTCGCGTAGCGCAATTAACCGGGCCATTCTACTGACATGGTCCTTATATGGCAAAGCAAGAGGTCGTTGCGTAAATCGCGCAACATACTGATTAAAAAGGCTTGCGGATAATTAAAATATTTACTATTACGCGCGCAAGACGGTTTCGATGAATAAAATCGACGAGGCGATCTGGGGGCAGCCCTCACGACGAATGCGAAGGGGAATCCCATGCCGAAGCGTCATAAAAAAAGGCCGCTCCGTTTCCGGTAGCGGCCTGGCTTGCTTAGCTCAGTAGTTTACTCAGGGATGGCGTCCAGCGACGACGGCGGTGGCGATGATGGCGGCGGCGGAGGCAACTCGCTCGCTCGGGTCCGCCTGCTATAGACGTTCCGGCTCTCCCTGAGCCCAGCGTCACTCGACTGCGGCCCAGACACCATCGATCGCGCAAATAGCTCCCGCAATCCGTGCTGACGGCCCGGATTCGCCTTGCAAAACGCCTCGGCAAAACGTTCGCGCCGCGAGAGCGGCGACGCGTCCTCTGGCGCCTCGAGCGGCGTGCTGGTCCTCGTGACAAGCGCGTATTCGCTACCGTCCGGACATTCAAAGTGAGGTACGTCTGACGATCGGGACCGGGCGATACGTGCGTATCCCGCTGCGTCCATCTCGGGACTCCCCGGCGCAGCGCCGGATGCCGAATCGATCGGCGACGGGTGCGCCGCGCGCGATGTCAGTACGGCGCCAGCTTGCCTCGCGACTGTCGATCGCGACGAATCCAGGCTCAGATGCCCATTATCGACAGTGGATGCGCGATCTTCGTCAAGCAGGCTATCGTCAAGCGAGGAAGCCCGCGTGCCGGCGGGCGCTGGACTCGTCGCAGCCGGCGTGAGGTCGTCGTGCACCGCGTTACCTGCCGCTTTCCAGGTGTCGATGTCCAGCGCCCTGCCAGCGAGCCACGAACGCGCGGCTTCTCGGCCACTGGACCTGGCGTCATTGAGCACCGACGTATATTCATGCGCACCGAATCCCCGGCTCCGAATCATCGTGAGCGTGACGGGCCGATCGGCCGGATAGCCGAGAAGCAGTGCCAGCCGGGCCGAATCGTTCGCCGCACGCGTCTTGTTTCTGGCAAACCGGGAGGTCGACGCGGCGGGCTTGAGTACCCAATTGCCGTCGCGCACCGCCAAACGCAGCGGCACATCGGCGCCGCCGTTGGTCAACTCTCGTTCGGCCTCGCGAGCCATGTCGTTGAGCGCGATCAGCGCATTCAGTTCCGACCGAATCAGATCGCCCCGCCGGTCGTGCGAATTCATCGTCAGTCTCAGCATCGAATCCCTGAGCGCGGCGAGATCGTCGCAATTTCTTTGCGCGATCTTCTTGACGCCCCCTGCCGGCAACGATGGCAAAGCGGCACTCAGCTTGCTCACTTCGCGGCTCAAATACGCAATCTCGCGAAGCTGCGCGCGCACCGAGCCAACATCGAACCTTCGTATGAAGACGCTGGTGTCGGGTGGAACGTTGTGACGTACGCGTTGCATAGCGGTCGCACGCGTTCGCTCGAAAGCCAGGTCCCCTTTGACGGAGTCGACAAACAAGTTGCGCCAGCGCTCGACGCGTTCTCCAATGAACCTGGGCATCAGCGGGTCGGCTTTCAGGCGCCCGGCATGAAGCAACTCCCGATCCCGCTCCGCGCACCAAGTCCCCAGCGGAATGCCACTGTTCGCTTGCAAGCTTCGCGGCCGCATCGGATATGTCTGCCATGGCTTGCCAGTCGATCCGAGCGAAGACGTCGCGACACTCCCCAGCCGCTGAAAGTCTGAGCCGAAAGTGTTCCCGTCATCAGGCGGCTTCGCCCAACGCGTGGAAAGGACTTGCACCGGCGAATTGTGCGATGCGGCGGAAATTGTTCCCATAATCGTCTCCAGGTAAGCAGACCGGATGGTCTTCAGGCGCAAGGAGACTAAA
This sequence comes from Pandoraea sp., assembly GCF_041919235.1. Classification (NCBI taxonomy): domain Bacteria; kingdom Pseudomonadati; phylum Pseudomonadota; class Betaproteobacteria; order Burkholderiales; family Burkholderiaceae; genus Pandoraea; species Pandoraea sp. The sequence continues at coordinate 53,852 of NZ_JAYRUC010000003.1, read as the reverse complement.
ACGGATTGCCGCGACAAGATGTCGATTGTGTGGGAAGGCTTCGTTTTGTGGCACAAGCTCATCGTTTTCCTGCACGCAATGAACGTGCCCCACGATGGCTTTCGACGCGTTGATTCCGCCCTCGCCCAGGCTCAGAAGTGGATCATAAGCGGCTCAGAAGCGGCTCAGAAGCGCGCGAGCAGTTGCCCGAGCAGCGCCGCACCTTCCTTGCCCTTGGCCGAATCGGCCCACAGGCGATCGATCATGGCGCGATACATGCCGACCCCGTCGGGGGATGTGGTGATGGTGGCAATGCCGGTACGCAGGTTTGGCAACTCGCCCAGACGAAACGGCGAGACCGCGACATACGCTTCGCCCTGCGCCTCGAAGATCTGAAACGTCTCGTTCGGCATGTTGTCGCTCACGATACCGATCTGCACGCCAGTCGTGTCGGCCTCGAGAAATTCGACAATGCGCGCCACCTCACGCCGCGCCGCCATCTTCCGCTCGAGCTGCACCCCCGGGGGAAGGCCCAGCCGTCCAACGAGCCCGTGGTGCAGAAACTGTTCGATCTGGCGCAGCCCGATGAGACTCGTCACCGCCAGCCGCTGACGCGAAAAGGTCGACTTGCGCTCTTGCAAGATCCCCAGCACGCGATCGATCGTGTTCGACCACTGCCGGTCCGCCAGCGTGGGCGGAATGCTCTCGTCGAGCATGCGGCGCAGCCAGACGTCGTAGTCGTCGGACGTCAACAGGAACGATATCGGATCGAAGTGCGCGACGATTCGCTCGGAACGGCGCTCCAACTGACGCATACGTTCGAAGTAACTCACCGCCGAGTCGTGATACTCGACTTCCACACCCAGCAGATTCGCGAGCGACACGCCCAATAGTGCCGCCAGGCGCTCGAGCGTATCGATTTTGACGATCTCGCCGCGCTCGAGCTTGTAGATCGCCGCACGGGAGATATCGAGTTGCTCGGCCACATCCTCGCTGCGTAACTCCGCGGCCAACCGGTAGGCGCGCAGACGTTCGCCGATGGCTCGGAAATTGAAACGCGCGCCCCTCGGCGCCCGGGATGTGGTCGCAGCTCGATTCAAATCGCCCCCTGTCGGATGCCAATGCCAAGCTCGGCAGATCGCGCCGCACCCGCATTGCAGTGCCGGGATTATACCGGTCGTCCGCAAGTCTCGACGCCCCCGCGAAGGCCCCCGCCGACCCACAAACTTGTCGTGCACACCCCACATCGCCCCCTTGAGTATTTTTTTTCGGTTGTCTATTTTTTTAGACATCGGCACGATTTGAGCCACGGCCCCCATGCCGTAGGCCTGTCCTGCACCGTGGGCAAGGCTGACACCGGTTGGGGGATGACCTTCGCGCGATGGCAATGCCAGCCTGCGCACCGTCCAGAAATTTGTACACACAGAGAGGGAACGATGAAAACCTGGCACAAGGTGGCTGGCGCCGCCGCATTGGGTGCAGCAACGCTCACCACCACGGCGCATGCGCAATCGAACGTGAGCTTCTACGGACTGGTGGACGCGTACGTCGGTTCGGTGAAGAGCCCCGGCGGCAATGCCGCTGTCGTTCAGCAGGGTGGCGGCATGACCACGTCGTACTGGGGCATGGCGGGCAACGAAGATCTGGGCGGCGGCAACCGCGCGTTGTTCGTGATTGAAAGCTATTTACAGCCGAACAACGGCACTTACGGCCGCTTTGCGGGCGACAGCTTCTTCTCGCGCAACGCCTACGTCGGACTCTCGGGCGCCATCGGCACCGTGCGACTGGGTCGCATCACCACCCCGCTTTATCTGGCGACGATCCAATTCAATCCGTTCAACAACTCGTACACGTTCTCTCCGATCATCTTCCACACCTACAAGGGTCTGGGGACGCAGGGCGTGGTGGGCGACTCGGCATGGAACAACGCCATCGCGTACAGCTCGCCGAACTACGCCGGGCTCGCGGGCACCCTCCTCTATGCGACCGGCAACAGCGCCAGCGACCATAGCGCGAAGAAATGGGGCGCGGCGCTCAACTACGCCAACGGGCCGTTCGCTGCCGCAGTGAACTACCAGTATGTGAACTTCAGCGCGACGCCGGGCGACTTCGGCGCGCAACTGACGGGCGTGACGGGCCTGACGAACCAGAACACCGTCCAGATGGGGCTCTCGTACGACTTCGCGGTGGTCAAGGTTTTTGCCCAGTACATGCTCGTCGCGAGCCAGGCCGCAAGTGGCAACTTCCACGCCAATACAGGACAGTTGGGGGCCTCGGTGCCGCTCGGCCGCGGCAGCGTGCTCGCCTCGCTCGCATACACCCGATCGAACGGTTCGGGCGACAACCAGCGCCGCACCACATGGGCGCTCGGCTACGACTACCCGCTGTCAAAGCGCACCGACATCTACGCCGCGTACAAGTACGACCACATGAGCGACATGTCGACCGGCCAGACGTACGGCGCCGGCTTGCGCGTGAAGTTCTGAGCACTCCGCCGGCAACATCGCAAGTCCCCCCGATGCGCGCGGCGGCATGCCCCTTTCACGAAGGGCTGCGGCCGCCGCATCGCATCGACATCAGGGTTTGACCCGATTATTTTTGCCTTGCCCGCCTTTTCGGGTTCGGCTAGTCTAAATATTTAGACAAAGGGAGCGCACGATGGATCTGCACCTTGCATGCGTCTGGTTACAGCGCGACACCGCCGGTCTGTCCGACATCGAGGATTTTGCTGCGCGTTGCCTCAACGCGTCGCGCACGCCCACGCGGGAATCTGCCGCCTTGCTGTTGTTGGCGCAGGCGGCACAAGCGTTCACGGAACGTCAATCCGGCGTTGCCGCCAACGGCGAGACGTTTCAGGCATTCCTCGCCCGCAGCAAGGCTTATGCGACGATGCTGCGCGACGCGGCGCAAACGTCCGATGCCCGCTTCCTCGCAGCGCTCAACGACTTCGCTGCTCAGCTTACGGCGGAAGTCTATGCGTAAGCATTTGCGTGCACTGACGAGCCGCCAGATGTCACGGAACATTGCGCGGCATGCTACACACGATGGCCGGGCATCGGTGGGCCATGAGCGACTTTTTTTCATCTGATCGTCTATAAATTTAGACATTTTGACGAAGGGCCGCGGTGCGTTGCGCTGCGTCGATTCGCCGCCTCACAGGAACCGATCATGGAAGCCAATCTGAACACACCGAGTGCGCAGCGCGCGGCTGGCGCGCCCGACGATACTGTCACCCCTTACGCGTGGAAGGCGCTCGCGGGCTCGGCCATCGGCTACGCGATGGACGGCTTCGATCTGCTCATTCTCGGCTTCATGCTGCCGGCGATCTCGGCGGGTCTGCATCTCTCGCCTGGGCAAGCCGGTGCGCTGGTGACGTGGACGCTCGTCGGCGCCGTCGCGGGCGGCATTCTATTCGGTGCCCTCTCGGACCGCTACGGCCGGGTGCGCATGCTCACCTGGACGATCCTGCTGTTTGCCGTCTTCACCGGTTTGTGTGCTTTCGCGCAGGGCTTCTGGGACTTGCTGGTGTATCGCACGATCGCGGGCATCGGGCTTGGCGGCGAGTTCGGCATCGGCATGGCGCTGGCCGCTGAAGCATGGCCTGCGGCCAAACGTGCGCGCGTTTCGTCATATGTCGCGCTCGGCTGGCAGACCGGCGTTCTCGCCGCGGCCCTGCTCACGCCGCTGCTGCTCATGCACATCGGCTGGCGCGGCATGTTCCTCGTGGGCGTGCTGCCGGCGCTGGTCGCCTGGGTGCTGCGCAACAAGCTGCACGAGCCCGACGTTTTCGTGCGCCGCGCCGACAGCGGGGCGAAGCCGGGTCACGGCAGCGCCAACGCATTCCGTCTGCTCGTGAAAGACGCCCGCACCACCCGCGTGAGTCTGGGCATCGCGATCCTGTGCTCGGTCCAGAACTTCGGCTACTACGGCATCATGATCTGGTTGCCGACGTTCCTCTCGCAGAAGCTCGGCTTCTCGCTCACGAAGTCCGGCCTTTGGACGGCGGCCACCGTGATCGGCATGATGTTCGGCGTCTGGGTGTTCGGGCAGTTGGCCGACCGCATCGGCCGCCGCCCCACGTTCCTTCTGTATCAGGCCGGTGCCGTGGTCATGGTGCTCGTCTACGCTCAGTTGACCGACCCGACGGTCATGCTCTTTGCCGGCGCGCTGATGGGCATGTTCGTCAACGGCATGGTCGGCGGCTACGGCACGCTCATGTCCGAGGCCTACCCCACCGCCGCGCGTGCGACCGCCCAGAACGTCCTCTGGAACATCGGACGCGCGATCGGCGGACTCGGCCCCATCGTTGTCGGCGCGCTCGCCGCACGCTATTCGTTCCAGATCGCCATCGCACTGCTCGCGAGCCTGTATCTGCTCGACATGCTCGCGACGCGTTTCCTGATTCCCGAACTCAAAGGCGTTGAACTGGAATAACGGCGCGCAAGACGCTTCGGCGTCTTTGCGTCGTCCTCACGCCTGCCCTCACTATTCGGAGTCCTTATGTCAGTTGCCACCCTGGCGTGTACCGACCTCGCCCGCGCCGTCGCGCCGGTGCCGTCGGACAGCCACGATTCAATCGATGCAACCGATCCACACGATTCACACGATTTGCGCGATTCGCACGAGGCGGCATGCGGCGCACCCAAGGTCGCGGCGCATCGCTGCCGCGTGCTCGGCCATCACGCCGTGAACGCCCGCTATCGCTATCTGCGATTGCAGGCCGACGCCCCCATCGCCCTCACAACACAGCCCGGGCAGTTCTACCAACTGAAGTGCCCGGTCACGGAACACGATGCGCCCTTCCTGCTGCGTCCGATGAGCGTGTACGGCACCGGTCCTGAGCCGGACACCGTCGAGTTTCTTTACAACGTGACGGGCGTCGGCACGCGCGCACTGGCCACGCTCGCGCAGGGCGCCTCGCTCGATATCGTCGGTCCGCTCGGCAATACCTTCACGCTCGATCCCCGCTGGCAGCGCGTGATGTTCGTGGCGCGCGGCGTGGGCTTGGCGACCATGGCCCCGCTCGTGCAGCGCGCGGCCAAGGCAAGACTGAAGTTGACGGTCGTCATGTCGGCCCGCAGTGCGGCGGATCTGATGCGCGATGAATTCCTGCGCTCGCCCGAAGCCCACGCATTGGCCGATGTGCATTGCGTCTTCGACAGCGACGGCTCGTCGGCCGTCGAAGCACTCACGCCACGCGTGCGCGCCCTGCTCGACGCGGCACCGCACGACGCTGTCTACACCTGCGGCTCGCATCGGCTGTTGATGCTGCTCCAGCGCGTGTTGCAGGCACACCCGCACATCACCGCCGAAGTCGCGATGGAGCAGCGCATGGCGTGCGGTATGGGCGTGTGCCTGTCGTGCGTGCGCCTGTTCGATTGCAATGGCGACAAACAATTTCTGCGGGTGTGTCGCGAGGGTCCGGTATTCCCGATTCGCGACGTTGTCGGGGAGGTGGATTTTGGCTGATCTCTGCGTTCGCATTGGATCGCTCACGCTGCGCAACCCTGTGATGCCGGCCTCCGGATGCTTCGCGATCGAATATGCCGAGGCGCTCGATCTGAACCGGCTCGGCGCGCTTGTCGTCAAGAGCGTCTCGCCGGCCACGCGCGCAGGCAATCCGACGCCGCGCGTGGCAGAAACGGCCAGCGGCATGCTCAATTCCATCGGCATTCCGAGCAAGGGGCTCGACGCGTATCGGCGCGATGTCCTGCCCGCCTACACGCGCTTCGACACCCCGGTGGTGGTGTCCGTATCGGCCGACACGGCGGCGTCTTTCGCACAAGCGTGCGAGACCCTCTCCCTGCCGGAAGTGGCGGCTATCGAAGCGAACATCTCGTGCCCGAACCTCGAAGCGGACGGCATGGCGTTCGCGATGCAGCCCGAGAGCACTTACCAGGCGGTGAGCGCCATTCGCCGCCGTACGTCGCATCCGCTGTGGGTGAAGCTCACGCCCAACGCGGGGCAGATCGCACTGATTGCACGCGCGGCGGAAGACGCCGGGGCCGATGCCATCGTCATGGGCAACACCGTGCTCGGCATGGCCATCGACATACGCACGCGCAAGCCCAAACTCGGCAACGTGATGGGCGGACTCTCGGGACCGGCGATCAAGCCGCTGGCCGTGCGGCTCGTGCACCAGTGCCATCGCGCAGTGCGCATTCCGATCATCGGCTGCGGCGGTATCGAGACGGCCGACGACGCCGTCGAATTCATGCTCGCAGGGGCCAGCGCGGTTCAGGTTGGCACGGCATCGTTTCGCGATCCTGCCGTGATGGCACGCATCGTCGATGGGCTTGCCGCCTATTGCGACGCACAGGCTGTCGAGCGCATCGCAACGCTCACGGGCGCGCTCGCGCTCGACGCCCGGCTGACCGACCGCTGGCTGCGCTTTGCCCAGCAGTCCGGCTGAGCCGCAATTCGTTACACGCAACCCTCGCGAAGTCTCACGCGAAAAGAAGCCCCTCATGGAACTGAACGCGCTGGCCCCGTTGGCCGAGCAACTCTTCACCGACCTGCGCCAACTCGGCGACGACGGCGTCGGCATTACTCGCGACAGCTACGGCGAAGGCGAAAATGCTGCGGCGTCGTATCTGACACAATGGGCGGGTCACCACGGCCTGTCCGTCACCCGCGATCGTGCCGCCAACCTGATCTTCACGCTGCCCGACGACACCGGCGACACCGCCGCCACGTGGGTCGGCTCACATCTCGACTCGGTGCCGCAGGGTGGTAATTACGACGGCCTCGCCGGTATCGTCGCCGGTCTGCTGTGCCTTGTCGAACAACGGCGCAGCCAGCGTCACACGGCGACCCCGGTACGCGTGCTTGCGTTGCGCGGCGAGGAAAGTGCGTGGTTCGGCCGGGCGTACATGGGCTCGAGCGCGCTGTTCGGCAAGCTCGACGAGGCCGATCTGGCCATGCCGCATCGTACCCACGGGCGTTCGCTGGCGGAGTGCATGGCACACGCCGGCGCCGACATCGAGGCCATTCGCAACGGCGCAACGCTGTTCGATGCCTCGCGGGCCAAGGCGTGGCTGGAGCTGCACATCGAGCAGGGGCCGGTGATGATCGCGCGCAACCTGCCCGTCGCCATCGTGCCCGGCATTCGCGGCAATGTGCGCCACAACCGTGTGTCGTGCCTGGGCGAAGCGGGCCACTCGGGCGCTGTGCCACGCTGGCTGCGTCACGATGCCATGTTCGCGGTCGCCGATCTCATCACGCGGCTCGACGAGCATTGGCGCGCGTTGCTCGAGCGTGGCATCGATCTGGTGGTCACGGCCGGCATCGTCGGCACCGATCCGGCCGAACACGCCATCTCGCGCATTCCGGGCAAGGTGGACTTCAGTCTCGAAGTCCGCAGCCAAAGCCCCGACACCCTGGACGTGTTCTACGAACTGATGCGAACCGAGTGCCGCGCCATCGCGCGCGACCGGGGCGTGTCGTTCGAGTTCGACCGGCGTCTCACGTCGCCGCCCGCCGTCATGGATGCGCATGTGTCGTCGCTGTTGGTCGACGCGTGCCGCACGCTCGGCCTTCCACAAGAGCGCGTGCCGAGTGGCGCCGGTCACGACGCCGCCCTCTTCGCCAACGCAGGGATTCCGAGCGGCATGGTGTTCGTGCGCAACGCCAACGGCTCGCACAATCCGCTGGAGCACATGGATCTCGACGACTTTCTGTGCGGCGTGCAGGTCATGGACGCCACCACGCATCGGCTCTGAGCCGCAGAGCCGCAGAGCCGACATCACGCTGCATCAAGTGGCATCAAGTGACGTTGAGCGGCGTCACAAACAGCACCGGACCGCGCACTGCTGGCCCGCTTACTCGCTGGACGCACGCTTGCCGAACACGTCCGGACGTCGGCGCGGCAACGCGACTTACGGCGCCAGTGCGATGACCTCGGCCACTGCGGCAGTCAGCTTCTTTGCATAGGGCACGTGCAGGAATTCGTTCGGGCCGTGCGCGTTCGACTTGGGGCCGAGTACGCCGCACACCATGAACTGGGCCGCCGGGAAGCCCGCCTGCAACGTGTTCATCAGCGGAATTGTGCCGCCCTGCCCGATGTACGCGACATCCGCCCCGTAATGCCGTTGCGACGCCGTGTTCAGCGCCGAGGTGAGCCACGGCGCCACGTCGGGCGCGTTCCAGCCGGAAGCCGCACCGGCGTCGGATTTGAAGGTCACCTTTGCGTTGTACGGGGGATCGAGTTCGAGCAGCGCCTTGAGTTCGGCCACCGCCTGTGCCGCGTCGATCAGCGGCGGCAGGCGTAGCGACAGCTTGAACGCCGTGCGCGGACGCAACACGTTGCCTGCGTCCGCCAGCGCGGGCATGCCGGCGGCTCCCGTCACCGACAGCGACGGCCGCCACGTCGAATTGAGAAGCGCCTCCTTCGGATCGGTCGTGGTCGGCAGCACCGACAGACCGTCTTGGCCACACGCCCACGGCAGCTTCTTCCAGACGTCGTCGCCGAGAATGTGCGCGGTCGCTTCCGCCTCCTTGAGACGCTGCATCGGGATCGGCGTGTGGAAGCCCTGCGGCAGCACACTGCCGCTGCCCGCGTCTTCGAGGCGTTCGAACAACTGGCGCATGATGCGAAAACTCGACGGCGCAATGCCGCCATAGCCGCCCGAGTGAATACCCTCGTCGAGCACCTGCACTTCGAGACTGCCCGAGATCAAACCGCGAAGCGAGGTCGTCAGCCACAACTGGTCGTAGTTGCCCGCCCCCGAATCGAGACAGACGACCAGTCCGACGCGGCCCAGACGCTCACGCAGCGCATCGACATACGGCAGCAGATCGTAGCTGCCGGACTCTTCGCACGTCTCGATGAGACCCACGCAGCGCGGACGCTCCACGCCTTGTGCGTCGAGGGCGGCGAGCGCCGTGAGGCTCGAATAGATCGCATAGCCGTCGTCCGCGCCGCCGCGGCCGTAGAGCTTGCCGTCTTCGAACTTGGGCGTCCACGGCCCCAGATCGCGACGCCATCCATCGAACTCGGGCTGCTTGTCGAGGTGGCCGTAGAGCACGATCGTTTGCTCGCTGCCCGAGCGCGTGGCCGGCGCCTCGAAGAAGATCACCGGCGTGCGTCCCTCAAGTCGAATCACTTCGAGCTTCAGGCCTTTGACGGGCTGACGTTCGGCCCACTGGGCGGCGTCGCGCACCACGCGATCGATATAACCGTTGCGCGCCCAATCGGCGTCGAAGCCGGGGCTTTTGGCTGGCACCGCGATGTAGTCGGTCAGCGCGTGCAGGATTTCCTCATTCCATTTGCGCTCGACGAATTCGCGCAATGCGGCCGTATCGAGCGACGGCTGGGTCGGGGTGACGATGTCGTTCATGGGGGCGTCCTTGGGGATGTCTTGATTGGCTTGATGGACAGCGTCGCGCGGATCGCAGCGAACTGTTGAGCACGCGCACCGGGCACGCCAGCAAGCCGTATGGCGTCATGATAGCCATTCCCGGCAGAGGTGGCGACCGGGCAGCCCCATCGATGCGCCAGCGCCCACCCGCCGACCGCACCCGCAGCAGGGTGCCGAAAGGCAGCGCATGACGTTGGGTGGGTGGCGAGCGCCGGTACCGAAGCGTACCGAAGCGCTCAGTTGCCCGTGCCCGGCGGGCCGAAACGAAACACCAGCTCACCCGCCGCGCCAGTGGCTTTCACACAGGTGGCCGACTGAGTCCCTTGGCCGGCGAGGTCGAGCGAATGTTCGACGTCCGTCGCTGTGCACCGCCAAAAGAACGTGATCGGGCGCTCGCACCGGTTCGAGACTTCGTAGCGATAGTGCGTCACGTCGGCGGGTCGCGCGCGCAGCGCCCCGCAGGGTTTTCCGGCAGCATCCACCGGCTCGGTCGGCATGGAGGGCGTCTGGGCGTGAACCGGCACACACGTCGCGAAGGCGAGCCATATGAGCGTTCGCGCGATCCCCGTGCGGGGCCTTGCCGCGACGCCCGTCAAAGCCAACGCCAAGCGATGGCGATGGCACCGATGGCAACGCCAACGGAGATAACGATGCCGAACCATGCCAGTTGCGCGCGCCGCGCCCGACGGCGGCTCGATTCCGAAGTGTCGTAGAAACGACCCAATCCGCCCGAGTACAGCTTTTCCCAGCGAATTTCCATGACGCACCTCACAAATCAATCAAACCGGCCCGCGTTACTTTTCTTTTCTTCTTTATCTAGATTTTTGAGACGCAAGACAATCCGGATAAATCCGGGCAAATCCCGAAGGCAGGAGTACCCAAAATTCCGACACAGCGCCGTCGCTTCAAGATCGCACTATTCTTTCGTAAACGCAATAGCGTGAACGTGCCGAATGCAACGCCAGCGCCGTCAAAGACCCCGTTATCGACGATGGATATCAACGTGCATAACGTGCTTTACCGCACGTCGCAATGGATTTTTAAGCGACTATTGCAGCGCCTTCTCGAAATTCAGCGCCGCCGACCTCTTTGAAATGCGTTGTTTATGTAACAAAGCGTTTCAAGAAAATATGGACGTTCGTTTGAATCGGGAATTTGAATTCGCGCGACGACCGCACCGAAGCCCCCGTCGCCACAAGGGCGGGGGGTGGATCGGTCGCGTAAGCATCAGGGGAATGTGTCAGACGAAGCAACGCTGCGCGGCCATCCGCCGAAGGCGGTGCCGCGCACGAAAAGGAAGATCGGTGACTTTAGCGTCCCAGGAAGGCCGCACCTACTGACAAGAAAACGAAACCCCCAACACTGCAGGCGATCGCAATTGCCAAAAGGCGTTGAAAGAGTTGCTCGCGCTCGCTGGCGCTGCGATGGGAACGGGGTGCATCGTGATGAATCGTCCCCCAACCACTTGAATACACTTTTTTCCAACGGATGTGCATAAGTTACCTCGCGTTGTTCAGTGTTCGTAGCCTTGCCCGTCATCGATTCACACTATCGGAATCGACGAGACGCAGGGCTAGTATGCGCTTTGTCCGGCCGCCGTAAACCCCTCTTCCGTGCTGCGTCGCCGCAAGTAAAACCGAGAATTCGTACGGATTCCGAGACGAGAACGCGCGAGTGCGATTACCGTCACCGTGACGCGATTCGCTATTTGTGACAGGGCGTGTCAATGCGACAGAATGTCGCAGGTGCGACAAGTTGTCGCGCAACCCGCATGAATCGGAGAATTGGGAAAATTTCAGGGTGGCGCGGGGCCTTTCATGTCACACGCGTGACATCGGCGGCCAGCCGGACGGCCAAGGCAGACCTCACGCGCCCGGCGTGCCACGCGTGCGGCATCGTGCAACGCAACATCGATTGTTCGAATTGGCTACAAAGCTGGGGTAAATCCGGGGGGCACGGCCCTCCCCCCCCCGCAGCAAGCATCACGAATCGAACGGATTTTTCACGTGTCGCACCGTCGTGGCGTCCGAGGCCTCGGCGTGCGCAGGCAGATCGGCATTGGCGAGTGCAGCGACCACGGCGTCGAGCACCGCCTTGAGCGCTTGGGCCTGGCGCAGCCCTTGCGCGTCACGGCGCAGGTCCAGATTGCCGAAGATAGCGATGCGGTCCGTGTGGTTTTCGACGTTGAGTTCGCCAAGCGAGAGCGCGTCGGCGTCGTTGGCGAACGGGACGAATGTGGCGTTGGCAGAAGACGAGGCGGACATCGGAGACTCCTGAGTCGAGGAAAATCGGTCGGTGGCGATCGGCCGGCAGGGTCGGCCTCGCGGCAGCGTCACTGGCGAAGCTCACGCAGTGGGCAATTCGCCAAGTGGCTTGCAGCCGATGCTTAGCGGATGATCGTACGCAAGAAGTCGAGTACCGTCCGCACCTCGCGATACGACGGCAGGTCCGGCGCCCGCTTGCGTTTGCCGCCCGCCGCACTGGGTGCCGGCAGCCGCATCGCCGTATTCTTGATGGCCGACGGCATACCAGGAAAGAAGTCGATACCGGCGATGGCCTCGAGTTGGGCCACGCTCACGACCGAATAATCGCCCGTGGCTTCGTTTGCGACAAGATAGGCACCGGCCTGTTTGCGCTTCGGGTCATAGACGACCTTATAGAGCTGTGTGGGCACCATCACCCGCTCGCCAATCTGCTCAATCGACTTGCCCTGGAAGAGCGGCCCGGTGATGACGAACAACTCGCCGCGATCCTTGGCCAGTTTGCGCACACTCGATTCGATGCCCGCCCACAAGTAGCGATTGTTTTCGCTGTTCTGCGGCACCATGTTCGACAACGAAAAACTCTCCGACTGCGCTTGTGCATCGGGCATGTCGGCCGACGGTGCCATATGCCCGCGGTCGTAGCCGGAGCGCACGTAATCGCGAAGCTCGGCGCGCTCGTCGAACGGCAGCCGCGATTCGGCATGGAAATTGTTGACGCGGGAAATCTGACGCGCGTCGCGCAGGCCCGCACGCGTGAGATGCTCAGCCGACCAGAGCGGCGTGCGCGTCACCCCCGAGTGCATCACACCGAACGCGCTGAAGCAGACTTCGCGCGCATTTCGAGTCATGGCGGCACGGGTGATGTCGGGTGCCGTACCGGCCCAGTAGTGATCGCCGCACGCCGAGACGGCCGCTGATGCGGCGCCCGGAAAGGCGGCGACGGTCACAACGCACGTGAGAGAGATAGCGCAGAGACGCGCGACTTGGGGGACTGCCCACTGCCCGGCCATCGCGCGCAGGCGGCGTGCGCGCACTACGGTGACCGTCCATCGTGACTGCTTCATCGCACTGCTTGGGGTATGACGTCAGGGCGTGCGATTGTAGCGGAAGCGCGGCTATTCGGGGGCGACGTTCGCCGCGCCGTAGGCGGCGCATTGCAGGGTCTGGGCAGGGCCGAGGTTGTCGCACTCACCGGCCTGCGCACTCGGCAGCCACGCCTGCGCGAGAAATAGTACACAGAGCACCAGCGCAAGCATGAGGAGCAACGTTTTCATTGCGGCATCCGAGTCGGGATGCCGCATTGTATGCGGGGACACCGCCGGACCGCCGGTCCGTCGCACCACCGAATTGTTTCGCTTCGTTACGGTGGCGGGCGATGGCCGCCCTCAATTCCCGGGCACATCGCCTCGCAGCGCGACCAGCGCCGCCAGCGGCTCGCGCAACGCCCCATCGGCTCGCAGGCCATCGACCACACCGGCACGGTCGGGCATCGCACGATTCTGCGACATCTTGAATTTGCCTTCGATGCGGCGAATCGGAATCTCCACACCCACGATGGCACGCAGCATGGTCTCGATAAAGTCGGCAGGTGCGTCTTCCACCGCCCAGGGGGCGGCGCGACCCGCTTCCTGCGATTGTGTGAGATCGCCGACCAGACGCCGCACCCACGCCGCATCGTCGATCACGCGCGGCGCACCCCACGCATGCACCGCCGCATAGTTCCACGTGGGCACCACTTTGCCATGTTCGGCCTTGGCGGCGTACCACGAAGGGGTGATGTACCCCTGCGGCCCCGTGAAGGCGACGAGACAATCGTCGACGTCACGCAGCGCTGCGGCATGCGGGTTCGCACGTGCCAGATGTGCGCGCAACGTGCCGAACTCGCCTTCATCGGGATACATCAGAAACGGGATCGAATCGGCGATCAACCCCTGCGACCCGGCACTCACAAGCAGGCCGAGCGGCTGCGTGCGGATCAGGTCGTGCAGGACTTCAGGACGATCCTCGACAAAGGCGGCGGGCTGATACATCGACGTCTCCGGACGAATACGGCGGGATGAAATAACGTGTAGCGTACGCCCGCGCGTGGCCCCCGGCAAAGACCCAATCCCGACAATTTTTTTGATGCCACAACACCGCCGGGCGGCAGCCGGTTCGGTCGCTCGCAGGCCAAGCGGTTCGCCAACGCCCACGTGCTCAGAGGAAGGACTTGGCCTGATCGAGAATCTTGGCGCAGACCCGACGCGTGAGTTGCTCCCTGAGCCCGCCACCGTTCAGGTCGACGGTCTTCCCATCGGGCGAGGACAACAGCCCCTTGGCCCCGTCGAGATAGCCGGGGCTGGCCGCTGGCGACCCAGACTGGGTGCCGAGCTTGCCGAGCAGCTTGTCTTTGACATCGCTCGCCGAACTCAGATTTGCGCCGCTGAGATAGTTGTTGTTGATGCAGAACTGCAACACCCCCGTCGCGTTGCCGATACTGCCCGACGTCAGCGAGCCGGCTGCGCCCAGCCCGCCCAGGCTGCCCGCGAGGCCACCGGCGCTGCTGCCGCCTGCGCCCCCGCCGACCGCATTCTTGAGCATATCGAACTGCGCGTGTGCCTGCATTGGTATGCCGAGGGCCAGCGCCAGCGCGACGCAGCCCCCCGCCACGCCGGTTCCAGCCCCGCGGGCTTTGGATGTGCGTCTCACTGTCTTGAGTCCTGCTGCAGGCAGACTTTCCGTGCGTCGCGACATACGATCCTCCGTGATGTAAATGACGTGGGTCAGGCCGGCTCACTATAGCAGGGCGTCGCCGCCTGGACGATGTCTCGTGGCCGCCACCGACGCGCAGGCGTCAGAACAGAGCGGCGGTCGTCTCGCGCGTCTGCGGCACCACGACGCTCGCATCGACGCCCGCATGCTCCTTGAGCAGGAAGACCAGGTGATGTCCGGCAAGCAGTTCGATGCGACGATCGCGCGCGAACTCTTCAACGCCGTCGTCGAACGCCCCCGTCGTGATCAGCATTCCGCGGGCCGCGCCAATCGTCTGCATCTCCGCGAGCATGGTGCGGGCGGCGTTCATTTCCAGACGCGCGCAGGGATGTATGTCGCGATAAATGTGCACAACGACGTCGCCACCAAAAATGGGGTGAGGGTCCCAGGCGCGACAGGTCAACAGGCCCTCCTCCTCGCCCGGCAACAGCGGCGGCCCTTCCAGACCGAGCGAGCGCAACAGGTGGAACATCACCTGCATGAAGTCCTTGTCGCTGAGCGTCATCAGATTGAAGCGGCGGTCGACGGCGACGTCGTCGTCCGTGACGACCTTCGTCATATCGACGCCGGCGACGGGCACCACGGCCTCCAACGCTTCCGGACGCGCCGATAGACGCCCCCCCAGCGCCGCCAGGTGGGCCGCCGCATCGTCCTGCGTCAGCGCAAGCGCCGCAAAGTCCGCACGCGCCACGTGGGCGCTCGCCAGACACACGCGCGCATTGCCATCGCTGGCATAGACATTGAAAACGATGGCGTTGACCTGACGCAGAGGGTCGGCCGAGAACAGCTCATGCAGCGAACGAAGCACGATCTGCCGCAGCACACTGGCATAGAGCTGCGCACGCATCGACTCGCCCGCAGGCACGCCCTGCACGAGATCTTCTGCTGGGTTGTAGCGATACTCAAGCGCGACGGGGATGGCGGCGTCGAGCGCCGGAACGTCATACCCGATGGCAAGCAGTTTGTGATTTTCGACGTAATGCGCCGCGAGCGTTTGCGGGAACGCTTCCGGATACGGGCTGCGGCTCAGCACGATGCGCGCGTAGCCCGTGATGGCAGCCGCTTCGCCCCGCAACAGGGCACCCTCGAAGTCGGCCACGGCCGCGTTGTGACGCGCGCTCTCGGCGCGGGCGGCTTCGGTGGCCTTTTGCTGCGCGATCTGGAGAATCATCGAGCCTTGCGCACGGCGCAGCTTCGACGCCTCGTGCTCGCGCTCGGCGTGCACGAATTCGCTTCGCGCCTTGGCCACCGCCTGCTCATAACGTCCTGACGCGCCCGGCATGGCCAGGGCGAGCCGGCCAGGCTTCTCGGGGGCAAAGTTCTCCCATTCGGGTTTGGCCAAAATCTTCGGAAGATGCCGAGTGTCGAGCACCGGCGGCGTGTTACGCGCGCGCAGGTCGGCGGGCGGAATGCGCAGATCGCGCGCGAGACCCTCGGCGAGCAACCGTTCGAGCCGCGCCACCTCCAGTTTGGCGAGCGCGCCCTGCGCAGCCGCCTCCGCCTGTCGCCACGCCACATGTTGCCGCTCGCGGGCGGCGGCGTCGGCAGGCGGTGCCTCCTGCGCAGCGCGCTGCGCCTGCTCCATGGCACGAACTTCCGCGAGTGCGCGCGCCTGCGTTTGGGCGTGTTGTTGCTCGCGCGTGCGCGCCGCGCGCCAGAACTCACGCGCCAATCGATCGATGATGCTCTCGAATCCCCGGTTCACTACTGCCCCCGCATGCGATATTGATTTTCTTGTCAAGCGAACTTCAACGCTCAAGACTGCTGCTGCTTCGTACGACACAGGTGTCGATGCCGCCCCGGCCGGGCTCACCGCCCCGGTTGCCAAGCCTCGAAACGCGGCACGTCGAGGTAATCGAGCCACGGCACTTCGTGCGACGTCCAGATATGGAATTGCGCGCGCAGCCCCGGGTCTTCGTCGAGCGATGCCACGCGCACGATCACGTTGGGCTGAGCGTCGCGCATGGCGACCAGATGCGTGCCACACGTCGGACAGAAGTAGCGTGCCTTGTCCGGCGACGACCGGAACGACGCCACGTGCTCAGCGCCACGCGTGAAGCGGAAATGCTCACGCAGCACTGCCGCTGTCGTCGTGAACGCCGCGCCGTGCGCCTTCCGGCAGGTTGCGCAAGAGCAGTGCGCGATAGGTCCGGAAAACTGGTCCACTTCATACGTGACCGCGCCGCACAGACAACTGCCTTTCATCACAACCTCCCCTTGATACCGCCCGCCGTGCCCGACAATATCCGGCTTCTACGTAGGGGACGATTGTAGGACGATGGCCCGTCACCTCGCAAAGGAATCTTTCAATCGATTACCCGATGAGCATGACGCAAGTGCAACGTGCGCGCCCCGATCGTTTGGGATCGTCCGGATCGTCTGGATCATTCGGATCGTCATCAAACCGCCATGACGACAAGGCACGCTCGAACCCTCGTTCCCGGGCTGGGGCTGTGCCCCTGTTCCGTCACGCCCCAATCCATAGCTGACGCTTAATGGCCGACCCCGCCGCGCACCGCTCAATGCGGCACGAACGGGTCGCCCACGGGAGGTCGCTGCGGCGTTGTCGTCAATGACGGCTAACATGTCGCGATCTCACCGAGTGTCCCGTCGTCTACCTCGTTTCAATCGCGTCATGACCGAGCTTGCCCCGAACGCGCGACCGGCAGACCTGCCGGCTTCCGTGTCACCTGCCGTTTCGCGCACATGTCTGCGCACCGCCTGGTTCGGCGCGCTTGCGTGCCTGTTGCTGGCGCTGGTCGCCATCCCGTGGGTCGACCGGCCGGTCGTGAACCTTGCGCACGCCCATACGCAGGGCATTCGATGGATTGAGCACATTGCCGAGCTACCGTCGCCGTTGTTCGTGCTCGCCTGGCCGACATTCGCGGTCGCCGGCGCAAGCCTCATCGGGCGACGCCAACGTCCGGCCTGGGTCGCGACGCTGTGGCTCGCGGCGGGCGCCGTCGGCGTAGGCAGTGTGCTTAAGCAAGCGCTGAAGTTCGTGTTCGGGCGGACGTGGCCGGCCACGTGGATTCACGAGAATCCGTCGTATCTGCGCGACGGTGTCTTTCAATTCCGGCTTTTCGGCGGTGACGGAGCGGCATACGCGTCGTTCCCGTCGGGGCACCTCACCGTCATGCTCGCGTTCGCCACGGTGCTCGCGCTGCGCCACCGCACATTGCGTTGGCCGTGTGCCGTCGCCGTTGCGCTGACGGGCTTCGGGCAGATCGCCGCCGCCTACCACTGGACGAGCGATGCCCTTGCAGGCGCTGCGCTCGGCATGGCGGTCGGCACGGCGTTCGTCGCGGCCTGGCAGCGCTGGGTCACGCCCCGAAGCGCGTGAGACGCTGGGCTTCGTGCGCATCGAGCATGATTGGAATCTGCGTGACACGCGGGTACGCCGTAGCGGCGCCCCCCGCGATTGCACTACACTTGAGGCTGCTGCGCGCAACGGTCGCCACTGGCGACGTCGCGCGGTCCGCGCCACCTCGTGCCACCTCGTGCCCCTCAGTTTCGACGGAGCCTGTGATGACGACGTCCCTGATTCTCAACGTGATTGGCCCGGATCGCCCGGGGCTGGTCAACGCGATTGCCGATCGCGCCACCGCCGCCGGCGCCAACTGGCTCGAGAGCCGCCTCGCCAATCTTGCCGGCCAGTTCGCCGGCATCATTCATCTGCAAGTCCCCGACGAACACGCCGACGCGCTCACCCACGCCCTGCAGGCGCTGGAGACGCAAGGCCTGCGTATTGCCGTCACGCGGGCACAAAGCGCCGCCGCCGACCCGGCTGCGCGCATGCTGGAACTCGACCTCGTCGGGCAGGACCATCCGGGAATCGTGAGGGAAATCTCGCACGTGCTCTTCTCGCGCGGCATCAGCATCGACGAACTCGCCACGGAATGCGTCGAAGGATCGATGTCGGGCGGCACACTGTTTCGCGCGACGGCCCGCCTTCATGTTCCTGCGAGTGTCAGCACGGCGTCGCTGCGCGAGACACTGGAAAGCCTTGCCGACGACCTGATGGTCGATATCGAACTCGATTCGCCCGCCGGTGCGTGAGCGCGCGCCGATGAAGCGAGCCTTCCTGTTCGTTCTAGGGGTAGTGGCGGCACTTGCCCTGCTCTCGCTGCTGCCCTTGCCCTTCGAGCGCAAGGTCCACGTCGTGAACACCCTCGTGTTGAACGCGCCCCCGCAGGTCGTCTACGACTACGCCACCACGCCGGCCCATTGGCCGAAGTGGCATCCGGCGTCGCTTGCCGTGCAAGGCGCGACCGATCACCCACTCACGGTGGGAGAGAAAGTGGCCGAGGAATTCCGCCTCGCGGGACGTCACGGCATCATTCACTGGAAGGTCGTCGAGGCGAAGCCGCCATTCGAATGGCGCATCGAAGGCGAGATGAACCGGCGCGCATCGGGCGAAGTGCGATACACGCTCACGCCGGAGGGAACCGGCACCCGCTTCAAGCGTGACTTCATCTATCGAACGCCGAACCTGCTCTTTCTGATGCTCGATCCGATCTTCATCGGCCCACGCATACGAGCGGAGTCTGCGCAGGGCGTGAAGCAACTCGCGCAGATCTTCGAGACGAAGACGCCCGCGACCTCCGCCACGTCCACCACATCCGCGCTTCCCACCATTTCCGCCATTTCCGCGATCCCGGCGTCGGCATCGATACCGGCGGCCGCCACGCGTTCTGCCCGAGCGCAGTAGAAGCAAGAGGCGGCGGGTTCGCAGGTCGCTTGCGGGTGGCGCGCGGCAAGCTTCACCGGCGCGTTGCGCTCGCCCTATTCGTTGAACGTAGCGGCCATCGTCTCGGCCGCTGCCTGAAGTTCCGGCAGGAACGTCATGAGCTTGTCGAGCGTGCAATGCTGCGCGCTCGCCTGCACCGCGATGGCCGCACAGGCGCGATTGCGGTCGAGCATGACGGGCACGGCCACGGCGATCATGCCCGGCACGTGCTCCTCATTATTGGTGCCCACACGACGCTTGCGCGTCTCCGTGAGCTCTTCGCGCAGGTCCTCCAGATCGGTAATGGTGTTGCCCGCGCGCGGGCGCAGCGGCAAATGCGCAATCAGCTTTTCGCGGCGCGCCCGTGGCAGAAACGCCAGCAGCAACTTGCCGCTTGCCGTGCAGTGCAGCGGAACACGCGAGCCCGGCGAAAGCTTGAGCTGGCGCGACCATTCGGTCTCCACGCGGTCGAGGTAGACCAGATCGTCGCCCGAGAGCATCGACAGGTTGCAGGTCTCGCCGAGTTTGTCGACCAGTTGCTGGAGAATCGCGTGACGCGCTGCCGCCGGACCAACGTGCATCAGCGCATTGACGGCCATCGCGCGCACCCGCGACGACGGCTCGTAATGCCGGCTCCCGGCTTCGCGCGTGACGAGCCAGGCAGCTTCGAGCTGCTTGAGAATGCGGTGCACCGTCTGCTTGGGCAGGCCAATGGCGGCGACAATCTCCGCCAGGGTCATGGGCGTGCCGGACGCGCTGAGAATTTCAAGAATGCGAAATGCGCGGACGGCCGCGGCGTTCGACTGATTGCTCATGTCGGTGCTAGGGTCTCGGGGTCGAGTTGTGTGCCAGATCGTTATCGCTCGCGGCGGTCTCCCTTCTGCCCGACATCGACACGCCACCGCCCCAGCCCGCTCCCAAGCTGCCACGCCGCCGTGCCGTCGCACCGCGACGTCCCGTTTTCCGCATTCTAGTGCCAATCGACCCCGCCTGACGATTGGAGACAAACCCGAAGATATGCCGAATACCAGATATCTGGCGCGCGCAGGGCCGGTGCCCGACCGTCTGCCGGGCATCTTGCCTGCGCTGCGCGTGCCGGCTCGCCGATGTCGCTCAGGCCTTGCCCGAGAGCGCCCGCAAACGATAGATCAGGCTGGACGTGTCCCAGCGCGAACCGCCGAGTGACTGCACGTCTGCGTAGAACTGATCGACAAGGGCCGTGACGGGCAGCGACACCCCGTTGCGCTGCGCCTCCGCCAGGCACAGGCCCAGATCCTTGCGCATCCAATCCACGGCGAAGCCGAAATCGAACTTGCCGTCGATCATCGTCTGGCCGCGGTTGTCCATTTGCCAACTGGCCGCCGCGCCCTTGCTGATTACGTCGAGCACGAGCGCCATATCCAGGCCGGTTCGTTGGCCGAAGTTGATCGCCTCAGACAATCCCTGCACGATGCCGGCGATGCAGATCTGGTTGACCATCTTGGCAAGCTGACCGGCACCGGCCTCACCAATGCGCGTGACGGCACGGCCGTAGGCGCCGAGTGTGCCGGCCACCCGGTCGAACGCCGGGACGTCGCCACCGCACATGATCGTGAGCGCGGCGTTCTTGGCACCGGCTTCGCCGCCCGAGACGGGGGCGTCGACGAAGTGCAGCCCCTTCGCACGCGCAGCGGCATAGAGCTCACGCGCCACGTCGGCCGAGGCCGTCGTGTGGTCGACGAAGACGGCATCCGCTTTCATCCCGGCGAATGCGCCATGCTCGCCGAGCACGATGCTGCGCAGGTCGTCGTCATTGCCCACGCAGGCGGCAACGATGTCGGCGTCGCGCACCGCCTCGGCGGGCGTGGCCGCAGCAGCACCGCCGTATTCCTTGGCCCATTGCTGCGCCTTGGCGGCCGTACGGTTATAGACGGTGACCTGATGGCCGGCACGTTGCAGATGGCCGGCCATGGGGTAACCCATCACGCCCAGACCGAGAAACGCGACGCGCAGGGAGGATGCTTGCGATGAAGGGGAAGTCAATTCGAGGGCCTCGCAGGTTGATTCGCTATGAGGGGATCCAACGGCGCGCAATACCAACGTGCACACCTGATGGTCCTGTCTGAAATTCAGGGGGCTTGCGAGCCTTCATTATAGAGACTCGCTACATCTGGGCGCCAGCGCAATCCCCCGCCACACGGGGCATTCACGCGAATTCGCCCCAGTTTGGTGCGCCGCCGGGTGATTAGTAATTATCCGTAAACAGAATGCCGTCGCGCCGGTTTGAAAAATTGTGTTTCCGTGGCTGGCGTTGCTGTCCGGTTCCGATACAATGCGCGGCATGGCTGATTTTGATACCTGTTGGTCAATTCGCGTTTACTACGAGGACACAGACGCCGGTGGCGTCGTCTTCTACGCCAACTATCTGAAATTCTTTGAACGGGCCCGCACCGAGTGGCTCCGTTCGCTCGGTATCGAACAACTCGAAATGGCCCGCAATACCGGCATGATTTTCATCGTGCGCGCAACCGCGCTCGACTATCTGCGCCCCGCGCGGCTGGACGATCGTCTCAGCGTCAGAAGCCGCATCGAGCGCGTGGGCGGCGCCTCCGTCGATTTCTACCAGGAAGCCTGGCGCGACGCGCCCGACGGCAGCGGCGAACTGTTGGTGCGCGGCAGCATCAAAATCGGCTGTGTGACGGCCTCGACCCTGCGCCCCGGCAAGATTCCCGCGCAGGTGCGCCTCGCCATGCAATCGGCTGCCACAACGGCCAACGCCGCTGCGGCGCGTGAGCCTGCCCGTCCGGCAGCCGCCTGAAGTGAATGACAAGAATCCCGGTCAGTCAATAACCACACCATGCCCGATCAAGACCTTTCCATTATTTCGCTGGTCATGCACGCCAGCGTGCTCGCCCAAGCCGTCATGGGCCTGCTGCTGGTGCTCTCGCTGCTCTCGTGGACGCATATCTTCCGCAAGATCTTCGCGATTCGCCGCGCCCGTGCACAGACCGAGCGCTTCGAGCGCGATTTCTGGTCGGGCGGCGATCTTCAGGCGCTCTATCAAAGTGCGCTGAATAACCGCCATCAAACGGGCGCACTCGAACGAATCTTCGAATCGGGCATGCGCGAATACATCAAGGCGAGCGAAAAAGGTTTGCACGACCCGACCGCGATTCTGGACGGCGCTCGGCGTGCCATGCGTGCCTGCTACCAACGCGAAATGGACTCGCTCGAAGCCAATCTGCCCTTCCTCGCGTCGGTCGGTTCGGTCAGTCCGTACATTGGTCTGTTCGGTACCGTGTGGGGTATCATGAACGCTTTCCGCGGCCTCTCGAACGTGCAACAAGCCACGCTCGCCAATGTGGCGCCGGGTATCGCGGAAGCGCTGGTGGCCACGGCCATCGGCCTGTTCGCCGCTATCCCTGCCGTGGTTGCCTACAACCGCTTCGCCAACGACATCGACCGGCTGTCGATCCGCTTCGAGAGTTTCGTCGAAGAGTTCTCCAACATCCTGCAACGGCAGATTCACTAAGCAATTCGGGAGCGCCGAGACATGGCAGGTTCTATGCGCAACGCTCGCCGCGGCCGTCGCGCCATGGCAGATATCAACGTCGTACCGTACATCGACGTGATGTTGGTGCTGCTCGTCATTTTCATGGTGGCTGCTCCGCTGGTTGCGCCGTCGATCGTCAATCTGCCGAGCGTCGCCAACGCGAGTCCGCAGCAGCAGACGCCGCCGGTGGTTGTCAACATCGAAGCGGACAATCGCATGTTGGTGCGCTACAAGGACGGTGAGAACACCATCGAACAACGCATGAGCGGGGCCGATCTGACCGGTTTCCTGCAGGGGCGCCAGGCGGCGAATCCGGATCAGCCGGTCGTCATCGCCGCCGACAAGTCGGTGCGCTATGAAATCGTGATGAACGTGATGTCCGATCTCAAGGCCCAGGGCGTCAAGCGCGTGGGCCTGCTCGTCAAGCAAAAATGAGCCGCGCCGCCGCCCGATCCGACCGTCCCATTGGCCCGCGCAGCGATGAGCGCGGCACGGGACGGGCATTTCTCCTCGCGCTGCTCATGCACGCGTTGCTGTTTGCACTGCTCTTCTATGGCATGCGGTGGCAGAACAGCTCCCCCGCCGGTTCCGAAGCCGAATTGTGGACGCCCGCTGAAGTCGCCGAGCCGACGCCGCCGGTGGTAACGCCTGCGCCCGCCCCCACGCCACCCGCCGTGGCCGCGCCGACGCCGCCGGCCGAAGACGCCGACATCGCCCTGCAGCAGAAGAAGCGCAGGCAGGAACAGCAGGCCGCCGAGCAGGCGCGCTTGCTTGAAGCGCAGCAGGAGAAGGCACGTCAGGAAGCGCTCAAGCAGAAGCAACTCGCCGAGCAGCAAGCGGCGGCGGAAATCGCTCGCAAGAAGGCGGCGGCAGAGGACGCCGCCCGTGCGCAGAAGCTGGCCGATCAAAAGAAAGCGGACGAGTTGAAGCATCAGAAAGACGAAGAGGCCAAGAAGGCCGAACAGTTGAAGCAGCAGCAATTGGCCGATGCGCAGAAGAAGGCCGACGCCGAGAAGAAGGCGGCAGAAGACAAGGCCGCCAAGGCCAAGGCCGCGAAGGAAGCGGCGGCCCAGAAGGCTGCGGATGCGGCACGCGCCGCGCGTCTGGCGGCGTTGCGCGGCATGGCGGGCGGTACGGCGGGCGCGACCGGCAACGGCCTGGGCTCGCAAGCGGGCGGAACCGGCTCGGGCGCAGGCGGGACGGCGTCGGCGGGCTATGCCGACCGCGTGCGCGCGAAGGTCAAACCGAACATTGCCTATGGTGGCGACACGACGGGCAATCCCACGGCTGTCGTGTCGGTGCGGCTCGCGCCGGACGGCAGCGTAATGTCGATGCAGCTCCTCAAATCGAGCGGCAATCCCGCGTGGGACGCCGCCGTGCAGGCGGCCATCACCAAGTCCGACCCCTTGCCGCGCGACACCAATGGCAAAGCACCCCCGAGCGTCAACCTTCGCTTCAGTCCCAAAGGCTGAGCGTGTTGTGAAACGGGAACGAAAACCGAGCGACGTGAGTCCATTTTCATCCGAATGTGGTAAAAATGGCCCTTGCACCGCGTAACTGACCAATCGAACGCATGCGAATTTCCAGTCAATATGCATGGCGTGCGCTGGTGGCCACCTGGCTCACCGCAGCGTGCACGATCGCCCATGCGCAGACGCCGCTGACCGTGGACATTACGGGCGTCGGCACCAACCGTTACCCGATTGCCGTGTCGAACTTCAAGGGCACGGCGCCGACGGACATCGTGTCCGTCGTCAAGGCTGACCTGACCAACAGCGGGCGCTTCAATCAGATCGATGCGGGCAGCGCCGCCGTTGGCGTGGACGATTCGGTCGACCTCGGCACGTGGCGCGCCAAGGGTGCCAATGCATTCGTCTCGGGCACGATCGCGCCGGCAGGCAACGGCAACTTCCAGGTCAGCTTCCGCCTGTACGATGCCGTGAACAGTCAGCCGCTCGGCGGCCTGGCCCTCACCTCGTCGGCGGCGAACCTGCGTCTCACGGCGCACAAGATTGCGGACTACATCTACCAGAAGCTGCTGGGAGATCGTGGCGTATTCGCCACGCGTCTGTCTTACGTCTTGCATAGCGGCAACCACTACCAGTTGCAGATTTCCGATTCGGACGGTCAGGACGCGCGCGTCGCGCTCAACAGTCGCGAGCCGATCATCTCGCCGGCCTGGTCGCCGGACGGCACCAAGGTCGCTTACGTCTCGTTCGAGAAGCGCAAGCCTGTCGTGTACATCCACGATCTGCCGACGGGCCGCCGTGCTGTGCTGGCCAATGAGAAGGGTAACAACTCGGCACCTGCGTGGGCACCGGACGGCAGCAAGCTGGCGGTGGCGCTCTCGCGCGACGGCAACACGCAGATCTACCAGGTCAACGCCAATGGCGGCGGCCTCAAGCGTCTGTCGCGCAGCGGTGCGATCGACACCGAACCGCAGTATTCTCCGGACGGCAAATGGATCTACTTCACGAGCGATCGTGGCGGTGGTCCGCAGATCTATAAGATGCCGGCCGGTGGCGAAGGGGTCGGCGCGGCGCAGCGCGTCACCTTCAAGGGGAGTTACAACGTCAGCCCGCGCATCAGTCCCGACGGCAAGTTGCTCGCGTTTATCGCGCGTCAGGCAGGCGCATTCAAGCTGTGCGTGCAGGATATGAGTACTGGCGATGTTACGGCTCTGACCGACACCAGCCACGACGAGTCACCGAGTTTTGCCGCGAACGGCAAGTACATTCTTTATGCAACGCAGTCGGGGGGCCGCAAGGTTCTCGCGGCAGTCTCGGTGGACGGGCAGACCCGGCAGATTCTTCAGGTTCGAGGGGGGGAAGTTCGCGAACCCTCCTGGGGCCCTTTTATGCAATAACATCAACAGCAACATCAATCGGAGGCTCAAATGAGTTCCCTGCTTCGTAACATCTTCGCCATCTCTTCGCTGGCCGCTTTGGCCGCTTGCTCGTCGGGCGTGAAGCTCGACGATCAGGCTAACGCCAACAAGGGTCAAACCACGACCGATGCCCGCGCGGTCGCCCCCGTCGACGCTTCGGCCGACGAACTGAACAACCCGAACGGCCCGCTCGCCAAGCGCAGCGTGTACTTCGGCTTCAATCAGTACAGTGTGGATGCTCAGTACACGCCGATGCTCCAGGCGCACGCTGCGTTCCTGAACAAGTACTCGCAGCGTCACGTGCTGGTTCAGGGCAACACTGACCCGCGCGGCACGAGCGAGTACAACCTGGCGCTGGGCCAGAAGCGTGCTGAAGCCGTGGTGAAGGCGATGTCGGCACTGGGCGCCAACACCAGCCAAATGGAAGCCGTTTCGCTGGGCAAGGAAAAGGCTACGGGTACCGACGAGGCGAGCTGGGCGCAAGATCGTCGTGCCGATCTGGCTTATTGATTGAAACGTCATGACGTCTCGTTTGCTTAAAAACATGATCTGCGCGGTGACGCTCGGCACTGCGGTGCTGAGTCCGCTGGCGCATGCCGGATTGTTCGATGACGACGAGGCGCGCAAAGCGATCCTCGATATCCGCAGCCGTCTGGATTCGGACAAGCAGCGAATCGAGGGGCTCACGCGCAACGTGCTGGATTTGAACAATCAGATTCAGCAGTTGCAACGTGATCTGGCCGATCAGCGCGGTCAGAACGAGGATCTGAAAAACCAGCTTGCGAACCTGCAACAGAGTCAGAAGGATTTCTACAACGATCTCGACGGGCGTTTGAAGAAGTTCGAACCGCAGCAGATGACCGTCGGCGGCGTGACCGGCACCGTCCAACCGGGCGAGAAAGATGTCTTTGACGCCGCGCTGACGAAATTCCGCAACGGTGACTACAAGGGTGCGCAGATGGCATTCCGGACCTTCGCGGCCAAGTATCCCGACAGCCCGTATCAACCTGAAGCACAGTTCTGGCTTGGCAATGCGCAGTATGCCAACAAGGATCTGAAGGGTTCGACGGCGACGCTGCAAGGGATCGTGACGAAGTACCCGACGAGCCCGAAGGCTGCCGAGGCCATGTTGGCGATTGCCAGCAACCAGGCGGAATCCGGGCAGATTACGGCAGCGAAGAAAACGTTGCAGGATTTGATGTCCAGGTATCCGGACAGCGAATCGGCAGCGGAGGCCAAGAAGCGTGTGGCCAAGCTGAAGTAAGACGTCTCTCGGGAGGCTGTGCGAACCGGTCTTCCGCGTGAGGTCACTCGTCAAGCGTATGACGCCGCCCTTGGGCGGCGTTGTCGTTTCCGGGGTTTCCGGATGCGGGGCGCGACCTCAAGTAGAATACGGGCTTTCCAAGCGCTCGAGGCGCGGCGTCACAAGGGGATGTGTGCGGGTCAACCGAGGGCCTGTACGACATGACGACCGCACCCGCGATGTGCCTGCGTGCAGATGGCGCGGCATGTCTGATGACAACAACGCCGGCTACGCCCCGTGGCTCGCGACAATGTACCGAACGGCCGGGCACGGCCGCTATCGTCCTCTCGCCTCATGACTGACGTCGATCTCACTGCCCTCTCCCACACTGTCGTGTGGCTCACCTTTGGCCTGGCCTTCGTGTTTGGTGCTGTGTTGCAACGCACGCATTTCTGCACGATGGGTGCGTTATCCGACATTGTGAACATCGGCGACTGGAATCGCATGCGCATGTGGTGGCTGGCGATTGGCGTGGCGACGATGGGGACGGGCATACTCGCCTGGCTGGGCATCATCGATCCGATCAAGGCCATTTACACGACGCCGCGCTTTACGTGGCTCTCGTACATCGTTGGCGGGTGGATGTTCGGCTTCGGCATGGTGCTGGCGTCGGGTTGCGGCAGCAAGACCCTCGTGCGCATTGGTGGCGGGAATTTGAAATCGCTGCTTGTTTTCGTGATGATTGGCTTGTCGGCCTACATGACGCTCAAGGGGTTGTTCGCGGTGTTGCGCGTGGCGGCCATCGATAGTGTGCAGACGACGTTTGCGACATCGCAGGATTTGCCGACGCTGGTGGGCGGGCTGTTCGGGGGCGACGTGCACCGCGCGCAGCTTATTCTTGGGCTGGCGATTGGGGGTGCGTTCGTGATTGCGGCGCTTGCGCGACGCGAGTTCTGGACGTTCGACAATCTGCTGGGCGGCGTTGTGGTGGGTGCGATCATCGTGGCGCTGTGGTATGTGTCGGGCAAGGTGGGCTATGTTGCCGAGAATCCGAACACGTTGGAGGAGAGTTTCATTGCCACGAATTCCGGGAAGATGGAAGCGCTGTCGTTCGTCTCGCCGCTGGCTTACACGGTGTATTGGCTGATGATGTGGAGTGACACGAGCAATGTGATCACGTTGGGCATTGCGAGCGTATTGGGCGTGGTGGCGGGGTCGTTTGTGTATGCGGTGGTATCGCGCAATTTCCGTTGGGAAGGATTTCAGGGCACGGAAGACACAGCGAATCACATGATGGGTGGGGTGCTGATGGGCTTTGGCGGCGTGACGGCGTTGGGCTGCACGGTGGGTCAGGGATTGTCGGGCGTGTCGACACTGGCGTTGGGGTCGTTCCTTGCCATTGCGGCAATTCTGGTAGGCGGCGTCTGCGCGTTCAAGTACCAGATGTGGCGCATTGAGCGCAGTGTTTGAGCGTAATTCGCGCGCATATGCGGAGAATGGCGCTGAAGTTGGCACAACGGCGTCGCGCAGGAGTTGACACTATGGCGATAGCGTCGCTATAATCTCGGTCTTCGTTGGGTCGTTAGCTCAGCTGGTAGAGCAGCGGACTTTTAATCCGTTGGTCGCAGGTTCGAATCCCGCACGGCCTACCAAACAAATTCAAGGGGTTGCGAGAAATCGCAACCCCTTTTTGTTTTCCGCAATCGATGGGGTTTTCCGCAAAACGCCACGATCGCGCACCCCATTTGCTGCCGCTACCAACTGCCTGGCACAAAGACCCGGAACATTTAGATTTAGGATTCGGTGCGGGCCGAGCGGTCATGTTTTTAGAAAACAGAAGGCCGGAAAAAAAGTACCCCCCGCAACGGAAGATCCCCAATCCCCAACCGAAAG
>NZ_JAYRUC010000003.1:0-25205 GCF_041919235.1 Pandoraea sp. | reverse complement strand
TAAAATTTTTTATTTTGTTTTGGGTGGGGGCGTGGGGTTATTTTTTTAACAACCCTGTGGCGATAAAATATTGACCGCGCCTCATCGAACGAGCCCCAAGCCAATCGCTATAGTCGCTGGCTAAATGCCTGTGGAAAATCAGACGCCTCCTGTACCGGGCACTCGCCCCCCGCACAATCCTTATTTCATAAGGCTTTCAAGGCGCATGCTGGCAATTAGCTGGCATTTCGCTCGCGGGCGCATATGCGCATCATCCAGGGTCAGCGCAGCGCGCTTCAACCGCATGTATTTAGGCTTGAAGCTTCTCGTGGGATGTTGATGAGTCTCGGAGATCGGCTTCGCATCACCTACGACTTCAGCCAGCTCGGTGGCACCCTGCCGCGGCGGATCCTCGTCTGAGGCTCCCCGGCACCGGCGAGACCATGACAGCGAGGTCGTTTACGAAGGCTTCAGACCGGCTGTTCCTGTCGACCACCGGCACCGCCCTGATTTCCCGTCCCGATGAATGGGAAAAGCTCGTGCGCAAGGCGATCGATCAGCGCCTGGCAATCGTGTTTATCGACGAAGCCGACTCAGTTCTTGCTGATAGGTGCGACTCGAACGTCGTCGCCCTCACCAATCGGATCCTAGCCACGCTAGATGGCACCGGCGGGCGGATACCGGATGTCGCCTACATTTCAGCCACTAATCATCCGGAAGTACTCGAGCCGGCCTTACTGCGTGGCGGGCGCTTCGCGACGCAGGTAACTTGCCGTTACCCCTTTGCAAAGTACGCGGCGGCTTTTTTAGAGTGTGGCGCTCCTCGGTCACGCGCTCGAGTTAGGCTTTCGGTCGCCGAATCTCCGCGTACTGATTCAGCTCAGCCTGCGGCACCACATCCGGTTTCTCGAACTTCATCTGTGTAACGCTTGCCGCTCATACTGACCTCCTCGGTTGCCTTAAATTGTGGCTCGAAGATGTCTACGAAAGGCTGGCCGGTCCACCTCGAGAAGCATTCACTTTCTTC
Organism: Pandoraea sp.; assembly: GCF_041919235.1. Classification (NCBI taxonomy): domain Bacteria; kingdom Pseudomonadati; phylum Pseudomonadota; class Betaproteobacteria; order Burkholderiales; family Burkholderiaceae; genus Pandoraea; species Pandoraea sp. Next base: position 24,199 of record NZ_JAYRUC010000003.1, on the reverse strand, counting down.
AAATTGAGCAAGCAGTGCTGGATGGCCGTTGAACTATCGCGGCAATCGCACGGTGATCTATGCAGATCTTTGAGCACTATTTCTGCTGTTAAACGGACACCGCCCCCTCGCCCGGCCGAATAAATATTCGGCAACAGCCGTCCAGCGAGTGCGGTCACATCAAAAATATACCGTCGTATCTATGAGCGTGCCGCCTCACCGTCACATCGATTGACCACATCTGCCCCGGAAGAGAGGCGGTCGCGAAAATTCGGGCAGCCAGATAAGTTAAGTGGAGCGGCATCGATAACGTTCGCCATGGTTACGCGCCGCATGGCCTTCGCATTGCTCTTCTTGATGTCTCCAAACCTCTTGGGTGATCCGCGCAGTCTCTGCATGCTGCGTCGATGACTTAAGCGACGCATTGTTGCGTGGTCTGAGACTGTTGAGTTTTCAGCGAGTCATTGCTTGCGCCACTGTCAACTCGACTCGCTCCTCCTTGTTCGCCTTCGACTTGCTATCGATACGAACGCCACTGCCTGCGTCGCTACGCCGCGCGGCGGCAAGAATCATGTCTGCGGCCTTCTCAGCGATCATCACAGTCGGGATATTCGTATTCCCGGAGACAAGAGTCGGCATGATCGAGCAATCAACCACCCGTATGCCTTCGACGCCTCTCACGTTGAGTGTTGCGTCGACGACGGCCATGGGGTCGTTGTCAGTTCCCATTTTTGCTGTTCCAGCCGCATGAAAGATCGTGGTCGCATACTCGCGACAGAACTGCAGAATCTCGTCATCTGTCTGCACGTCGGGACCGGGGCGATATTCGACTTTCATGTAGCGCGACATCGGCGCAGCCGACGCGACACGACGCGCAAACTTCACCCCCGACACCGTGGTGCGCCGGTCCGTTTCCGTCGAAAGGTAGTTAGGCTGAATTGCGGGAGCCTGCATCGCATCCGGCGATTTGATCTGCACACGACCACGTGACTCCGGCCTCAATTGGCAGATCGAATAAGTGCAGCCAGAGAATTCGTGAACCTCACCGGCCGTACTCTCTGCGGATAGTGTCGCAAAGTGGAATTGGATATCGGGTGTCGGATTTTCGTCGGGCAGCGCGCGGCAAAACATGCCGCCCATGTTGATCCCAACAGCCAGAGGCCCGGAACGATTTAAGGCCCAGCGCAACCCCATCCCCGCTTTGCCCCACCAAGAACGCATGGCGTCGTTAGTCGTAATGGGTTCACTCACTTCGTACATAAGACGAACCTGCAGGTGATCCTGCAAATTTTCCCCGACACCCTCAGCGAAATGCACGGGTTTGATGCCGTAGCGGTTGAGCAACTGGCTCGGACCAACACCGGAGAGTTGGAGCAATTGCGGCGATTGTATGGCGCCAGCGCAAAGCAACACTTCGCGCTTCGCACGAACTTCGTGCAGCGTGCCCCGCTTCAGATAGCGAATGCCGACTGCACGCTTTCTCTCGAAGAGTATTAGCGTGGCCTGTGCATCGATCTCCACATGAAGGTTCTTGCGATGCCGCGCCGGCTTCAAATAAGCCACAGCCGTCGAACAACGAAACCCGTTGCGAGTACTCAGCTGATAGTACCCAACGCCCTCTTGCGGGCCGCTGTTGAAATCTTCAACCTTGGGAACGCCGAGTGTCTCGGCAGCCGCGATGAAAGCATCGACCAGTCGGTTGTCCGGAGGGATGCTGGTCGCGTGCATGGGGCCGTCGCTGCCCCGCGTGTCAGACGGTCCCAGATCGTTAGTTTCTAACTTTCGGAAATACGGTAGGCAATCGCTCCACCCCCATCCACGATTGCCAAGCGACGCCCACTCGTCATAGTCTCGTTGCTGTCCACGGATATACATCAGTCCATTGATTGAACTCGATCCACCCAATGTGCGACCGCGCGGTTGGTATATCTGACGATTGGCTAGGTTGGGCTCGGGCTCGGTATAGAAGCGCCAGTTGTACACGGCATGATGCATGGTTTTCGCGTAGCCGATCGGTATGTGAATCCAAGGGTACCGATCTTCCGGGCCCGCTTCCAGCAAACACACGGAATAGCGCCCGTTTTCGGTAAGTCGATTGGCTAGTACACATCCCGCAGAACCTGCGCCGACGATCACGTAGTCAAACTCATTCATTGTTGTCTGTCTCCACATATTCGAGGTCTTAAGACAGTCACCCGATGGCATTGCGACATGGATTCGTGTGTCTTAGGATCTAGATAGACAGCCAATTTCATGCGTTCAAGACAATTCCGTTGAACGCGAAGAATTTGAGCTTGAATCGAATTTTTCGGCTCAAAAAAGCGATGACGTGCTAATCGCCATTTCCGAGCGACCCGTACGCTTCCAGAATCGACGACTTGTAAACGACCCCCAAAAGCGTAGCATCGCGGTGATCGACTACCGGCAACCGCTCCCCGTTGTGCTCGACAAATACCTCCAGAGCGTTGCCAAGCGACGTCTCTGGCGTCACGGCGCGAATCTGATCGGACTTGAGCAATTGCATCGCACTCAGGGAACGTGGGATTGTGCCGTCAATCTGCCGGGAAATTGCATCCGCGACATCTTGCACACGAACCACGCCGCGATAACGTCCCCGCGGATCGACCACGTACGCGTAGCGCACCGGGAATTCGGCAAACAAGCGGGTAATCATGGAAAAATCAGCATCGAGCGGCAATACGGTTTGGGCCGGCCGAATCATGGCACGCATGCATCCGTCGCGCACTTCCGTTCGTGACCTGGCCGCCAGGTTACGCTTGATGGTGACCTCGTACATGGATGCGTCGGCGAGCGAACGGGCGATCACATACGAGACGACAGATGCGAGCATCAGTGGAAGAATGACCTGGTAGCTCGCCGTCATTTCGAACAGCATGAGTATCGCCATGAAGGGGGCTTGCGTGGTTGCCGCCAGGAATGCGCCCATCCCCACGATGACGTAGGCGAATGCAGGGGTAGCGAAGCCCGGGGCAGACGCCTGGATGGCCGTGCCGACGAGATGCCCTAGCGCGGCGCCAACGAACAGCGTCGGCGTAAACACGCCGCCCACTGCGCCGGACCCGGTGGTCAGCCCCGTCGCGACGATCTTGAAAATCAGTAGGAGTAGAACGAAAGTCCATGGGCCCGGGTTCTGCAAAAGCCCATTCACGACGCTATATCCATTGCCCCACACCTGCGGCATCCAGATGGAAATGGCGCCGACGCCGAAACCACCGATTGCCAGCTTTGCGGGTAGTGGCAGTTGCAACCTCCCAAACGTGCGTTTCGACGTTGCGAGATATGCCAGAAAGGCGGGCGCCATGACGCCGCAAACAATGCCAAGGCCGATAAAGCCCAGCATTTCGGGGCCAAAAATTGGCGGGAAGGCCGGAATCTCGTAGGGCGTGTGATAACCCGGCAGCTCGCGCATTACGATGTTGGCCACAACGGACGCTACCAGTACTGGACCAAACGTGTTCATCGCCAATGAGCCGATGACGATTTCCGTCACGAACACAGCACCGGCAATGGGAGCGTTATAGGCACTAGTCAACCCAGCGGCCGCACCACAGGCCACAAGTACGCGCAGGCGAGCCGGATCGAGTGCGACCGCGCGACTGATCGTCGATGCGGTCAGCGCCGCAAGCTGAACCATCGAACCTTCGCGACCAATCGATCCACCAGAAACAATGCTGATCAGAGAGGACAGACTCCGCAACAAGGTTTGGCGTATCGGCAGTCTTCCGTCACCAACGGTCACTGCCTCCATGTAATCGGAGGCAGCCGGGGCGGGCATTCGCTTTGCCCAGATCAGCACATACCCGGCCAGCAATCCGCCAACGGCAGGCAAAGCGAGGCGCCAGTGCCACGGCAGCGCCTTCGCCATGGCAACAATCGATTCGGACCGGCCGACGAATGCCGTCTGCGAGACCGCAATGGCTTCTCTGAAGAGGACCGTGGCAAATGCACCGAGCACACCGCACAACGCCGCCCACACGAGCATCGTGTGATCGTCGCCCAGACGCAGCCGTCGTGCGATCCAGAGCCGCATTTCCAGAAGTTTGACTAGCACTCGCATAAACTTACGTCTCGTACTCAGGCGGTAACAGGCCTCGCCGGCATGGCGAGAATCCGATCGACGATTCGATGCCACGAAGTCTGCGAAATCCGGGGATTGCAGCGCACGCGATGGAGCCCTTGAAGGCGCATCATCGCTTCCGAGTGATGGAACTCAGCAACCATGCTCATCGCCGGCAAGAGCCCTCTGAACAGGTCTACAACTAACTATATGGTCCGGGAACCTGAACCGACCGCCCCACGGCGGCCTCCCGGATATTGAAGCGTACTGCGAATAGCGATCTCAGTCGCGCGTGTCGTGTCCTGAGTGGACGTTGAAGACGGTACCTTCCTTGATACCCGACGGCCAGTGGCTCGTCACCCGCTTCAATCGCGAGTTAAAGCGCCCACCGCACACGAGCTCCACCACTTCGATACCGCGAGCGATCTCACCCTCGGCTTCCGGAACCGTCTTGCCGTGCTCCATCGAGAGCCGCAGCGCCGACTCGTCAATGTGACGATTGAGCAAATCGCGGGACGCGAATATCACCGATGGTCGCCTGGGTGGCCGCGTCGCTCCCCCCCCAACTCTGCTGCGCCTCACGCGCGACCTCGACCGCGCAGTCCACGTCTGCCCCGCAACGAAACGCTCCACCACCTTCATTTCCACAACCCCAACGGAGTTCATGGAACCGTAAGTTCCGAAAATCATGCAGACAAACTCATATGGGAGTCATTATGCGCATAAATCGCCTCATTTGAATGAGGGCAATCCACAATTACGAACACTTTGTTCCGAAAAATATTTTCATTAGTATGACCTCCCCCCGCTTAACCGAGCACCTTAACCTAGAGATTTGCACGGAAATCTCACTTTTTGACAACAGCCCGTCGAACGCATGAACATCAAGCAGTTGGGTGAGACTCATCGCTGCGGGGCGGCCTACGGCGATAACGACAGCAATTACCCGGACCTCAGAGGTGCTGAGCTCCGGGCAACGAGCACATCGAAAACCACCTGATTCAAGCCTAGGCCGCATTCGGATTCGAACGACTGAGGACCTCGGCAATGGCCTCGAACCACGCCCGGTCATGAATCAGACGAATCTCATGCGCCGACGCCTCCAGAATCTGAGCCTTCGTCATCTGTGAGATTGCCTCCCAGTTCGCATGCGAGAGCACGTAAGTAGCGTTGTTCGTGTAGCAGCTCTCCAAAACGCAGATACCTTTGCTCGGAAATCCGAACACAACATAGTCGCCAAATCCGCCCAACCCTACGGCGATAAACTCCGGATTAAATTCGCCTACCGTTTCGAATCGTGCAGCGATGACTTGGCGGCTTTTGCCACGCCCCTTGCGGATGAAGTTTTCAAGGGCCGGCCAAGCAGTTGCCCACGGGTTCTCCCCGGCCGGCAGAAGCCGCCAATTCAGCCGCCGCACCGGAATATCTGCAGACGGGCTCATTGAGGAGTCGAGCACCTCAAACGCCCCCAACTGTTCGACAAGCATGTTTGCGGTGTTCGTGGCCACGACCGTTGCAGTGTCAACGCGCCTGAAGGGACCCGTCACGATGCAATGCCGGCCGTGCGGGGCGGTGGATAGCACGAACTCGATGGAATACGGAGCGACCCTGGTGCGCGGGTAACGGTTGTACGGAACATCAGTGACCTGCGTAACTTCAACCTTTTCCTTTCCATGCCACTGCGAGTACGTCCAGCTGATTTGGCGGTAAGCCGTCTCCATCGGTTGGTCCCGATGCACGATATCGAAGCCATTTGCGTTTCGCCGGCTCGCCGGTCCGCGCGCCGGCGGCAGCACCCGCTCACCAACTACCGCCGGACTGGAAAATCCAAGTGCCTCCAGCCGACGGGTGTGCTCCGGGAGCAACTGCACCCCAAGGTAGTACTCCTGCCCGTCAGGGATGTGCGACAGGTACCGATTGATGTCTCGCGTCTTGCGTTCTACTATCATCTGAATGTCCTCGCATACTGGAGAGGCTGAGCTACCAATGCTCCGCCTGTACCTAGTAAGACTCTCCAGAAACACGGCGCGGACGTTGTAAAAATATTTCTTCGACGGCGTCCGCAGAACACGCCCGGAGAGTCTTTGCCATTACGAGGGTTCGAGAGCCATGAGAGAAAGCCTCGATACTGACGACCGACTGAGCTCGGCGGAGGTGAAGCAGGCGTTGGAGGCAATGTCGCCAGCCGATTGGCGCCGCGTGATGTTGTTCGCACGACAGGCGTTTTCGGGAATCGGCAGCGCTTCGCACGAGGATTTGTTGCAAGAAGCGTGTGCGAAGCTTTTGGGTGGTGAGCGCGTGTGGCATCGGGGATACGCGGCAGTCCCGGCGATTGCGTCGGTCCTGGATAGCATGGCCAGCAACGCCCGCAAGCGTGAAGCAAACGGACCAATCAATGGCGACACTGTCGTAGCAAGCCGCGACGTCATGGATGAATCGGAAGTACTGGTGGCTTACGTTGAGCCGGTGGACACTCTAACCCCTGAAATTGCGGCTTCCGACGCAGAACAAGTCGCTCGACTCGAAGAGTTGCTTGCTGACGATATGGAGGCAGCATTGGTGGCGTGGGAATGGGCGGCAGGCAGGCGTGGCCAAGAGGCAGCCGAAGCATTAAGAATGGACATGCATCAATATGAAGCTGCTCGCAAGCGGCTGACCAGGAAGCTGGAAATGATGGAAGACGAAAGGAGGAAAGGATGAGCGCACCGCGCAAGCCCCAATTCTCGTCGCGCTTTCTTGAGTCGTATCTCTACGAGTTAATGGAAATCCCGGACGACGAAATCTTGGCTGGCCAAGAAATCGATGTCGTAAAGCAACGAGCAAGCGAAATTCTCGAGGCAGCTAACCGTGAAGCTGGACGAAGACGCCTTGCCGCCGCCAAGGCCCGTAGAAATAGTCAGGGTCAAACGGCGGCCCCACCGTCGTCGGCCTCACTGGATGAGGTGATGGCGTATCTTCAGGATGCGGCAAACGATGGCCGTGTAACGCTTGCCGCGCGTCAACTCAGCGATATGTCGGAGGCAGATGCTCGGCGACTCTACACTCAGCTTCGGCAGCTCCGAGACCAGCAAGGAGAAGACGAATGACGCCAGGACAGCGAGCCGAAGCACTCGTTTCTGAATTTGGCATTTCGTCCCCGGCCGAGCTTGACGTTGAAGCTATTGCGTTTGATGCAGGAATGGATGTTCGTTATGAACAGCTCGATGGCTGCGAAGCGACCCTAGTCGGATTGGGAAATCAGGCGATTGCCACCATCCGCCCGTCGGGAATTCGCGGACGGGAGCGCTTTTCCATTGCGCACGAGCTGGGGCACTGGATTTTGCACCGAGGACAATCGTTCCGGTGCCGCGCCGACGACCAAAGCGAGAATCTTTCGTCGAGCTACGAGCTGGAAAAGCAAGCCGATAGCTACGCTGCCCATCTCCTGATGCCGCGCTACCTTTTCGATCCTGCCATCCGAGCGGGCGCGAAAATTCCCACGTTCAAGCACGTTGGGGAAGTTGCCCAGTCGTTCGAAATCAGCCTCGCAGCAGCCATTATCCGAATGGCCGAGGTTGATTCATTGCCGGTCATCGTCGCCTCCTATGGCCGCCAGGGCCTTCGATGGCGAGCATCTGCACACCATATCCCTCGCCGTTGGCAACTGGCGAAAACCCTCGACACGGACAGTTTTGCTTACGACATAGTGAATGGCGTCAAGTCGACGCAGTGCTCGGGAAAACAGTCGGCAGATGCTTGGTTCACGAATGACGAAGCCGAAAACTACGAAGTCCACGAAAACTCGATGCCCGGGCGTTCTGGAGAAGCACTGGTAATGCTCTACTTGAGCGATACCGAAATGTTTGACGCCCCATACGACGCAAGGCCACAGCAAAACCAACGACACTCACGTTGGCCATAACTGATTCATGGCGTTTTGATGAGCTTGAAGCAGCGATGCATAAGCCGCGCGATGCCTTGCGAGACTACGCAGACGAGGCAGCGTTGCACAGGCGCGCGCCTTCGCTACCGGCATCGACCTGAAGCCTTTGACGACGCCGGCCGGCAGCCTGCAAAGTAACCGCATGGCGGAAAGCTTCGTGAAGACGATGAAACGCGATTACGCGGCCTTTATGCCCAAGCCCGATGCCGTGACGACCGTGCGCAATCTGGCCGTCGCATTCAAGTATTACAACGAGCATCACCCCCACAGCGCACTCACATATTGCTCGCCACGCGAGTTTCGACGAAGGACTGGTTCATCAACTCAAGTACGAGACCGTGTCCGGTGGTACGGGGGCAAATCCACAGACAAACATCATGGCCCTGAATGCCGCCGTCGAGGCGGCTCGTGCCGCCGAGCAAGGAAGAGGTTTTGCCGTGGTTGCCAGCGAGGTGCGTGCACTGGCGCAACGCTCGGCCAATGCAGCCAAGGAGATCAAATATCTCATTCACGACTCCGTGGAGCGTGTCTCGAAAGGTGCGCAGTTGGTCAACGAAGCCGGCTCAACAATGACTGAGATAGTCAGTTCCGTCGATCGCGCGAATGCCATCATGCGTCAAATCTCAGCCTCATCTGACGAACAAAGCCAGACCATCGAGCAGGTCAATGAAGCGGTCAAGCAGATGGAGCACATGACGCAGCAGAATGCAGCGCTGGTGAAAGAGGCCGCTGCGGCGGCGGAATCCCTGCAGGAACAGGCCATTGACCTCAACGATGCGATAGGTTCATTCCGTCTGGCCTGAGCATGCCGTTGCGGTCGGCGCGCTGGTTTCTGGCGTGCCGACCGTATGTCTGACTCGGCGTCTATCGGTTCAGGAGCGCACCACGACCGACTTGGTCGTCAAATACGGCTCCAGCGCCTCAATGCCGCCCTCGGATCCATAGCCGGAGTCCTTGACGCCACCAAACGGAATTTCCGGGAACGGCGTCGCTGATTGATTCACCCACAGCATGCCCGCCTGAAGGTGATCCGACAGCGCCTGTACTGTAGAGATGGACGACGTAAAGGCATACGCGGCCAGCCCGTAAGGCAGCCGGTTGGCTTCTTCAATCGCTTCCTCCAGTCGATCGAACGACCGAATGGCCGCGATCGGGCCGAAAGGCTCGCTATTGAACACCAGCGAATCCAGTGGTACATCGGCAATGACCGTCGGCTCGAAGAAGAAGCCGTCGTCGCTCATCCGTTGTCCCCCTGTGCGCAGAACGCCGCCACGGTTCACGGCGTCCTGCACCATCTCCTGCATCGCAACCACGCGACGCTCGTTGGCCAATGGCCCCATGGTGGTGCCGGGACTCAAGCCATCGGCAACTTTCAAGTCGAGCGTTGCCTCGGCAAATTCGTCAACGAACTGCTCGACCAGACTGCGGTGGACCAAAATTCGTGTCGGCGCGATGCAGACCTGACCTGCATTCCGGTATTTCCCAGCCATCGTGTTCGCGACCGCCGTGGCCACATCGGCGTCTTCGGCGACGATCACCGGAGCATGTCCCCCAAGCTCCATCGTGGATCGCTTCATGTGCGCGCCCGCGAGGCTCGCCAGTTGTTTGCCCACCTGCGTGGATCCTGTGAAGGTGATCTTCTGAATGGACGGATGGCTGATCAAGAAACTGGACACCTCTGCTGGATCGCCAAAGACCAGGCCGACGACGCCCGCAGGTATGCCTGCGTCGACAAACGTCTGGATCAGGGCCGCCGGCGACGCCGGCGTCTCCTCAGGCGCTTTCAGCAGAAACGAACAGCCGCTCGCCAGCGCCGCGCTGAGCTTGCGCACCACTTGGTTGATCGGGAAGTTCCACGGTGTGAAGGCCGCCACCGGACCGACCGGAAACTTCCTGGCCTGCACCTGCGTGTGCGGCACCCGGGCCGGGATGATTCGTCCGTAGATCCGCATGCTCTCGTCGGCAAACCACTCCACGATGCTTGCTGCAGACGCTACCTCGATCTCGGCTTCGGCCAATGGTTTGCCCTGCTCCATCGTCATCGTCACGGCAATCGACTTGACCCGCTCACGCAGCAGCGCTGCCGCGCGGCGCATGATCGATGCCCGCTCTACAGCGGGCGTCGCCGCCCAAACCTTCCATCCTTTTTCCGCAGCGAGGGCGGCTCGTTCAAGATCCTTCTGGCTGGCTTTCGCAACATAGCCAATGCGTTTCAGATTCGCCGGGTTGATGACCGCAATTCGTTTGCGCTCATTGCCTTCAATCCATTTGCCGTCGATCAGCAGACGCGTATCCGCGTAGCTCGTTTCCGAGGTAAGTTCCAGTGCGTTCATTGTTCTGAGGGGATTCCGGACAAAAAAATGCCCCCGATCACTCAGGGGCATCCATGGCGCTTCACAGGTTAGCCAGCCAGGGCTTCGCGTATGACACGCAGTTCGTCACCCATGCGGGTAAAACGCGCGTCGGTCATCTCGATTGCAGGGAATGCTTCTCCCAGTGTGGGCGCGGCGCTATCGACCGCCAGTTCGACGAAAGTCGGCGCCGGCGCATCGAGAATGTCGGCCAGACGGGCTTTGAACTCATCGGCCGACCCGACACGAAATGTCGACCGATAGCCGGCGGCGTGGGCCAGACCAGCAAAGTCTGTCGACGTGCAGCCCGGTGTATCAAGATTTCCCAGTCCGGCGAACTGCACGCCGTTGTTCAGGACGAAGTGCACGAAGTTGTGCGGTCGCGCCTGAGCGACGGTCACCAATCCGCCCAACTCCATGAGCAAGCTGGCATCTCCATCGAGCACCACCACCTGCTTATCCTTGCGAGCTAGCGCGATCCCGAGCCCCAGAGACGCAGCTCCGCCCATCAAGGGTACGCACGCGACGCTCAGTACCCCGGCATCCAGCTTGTCCATAACGTTCATGGCGCCCATGGTGGTGACGTAGACGGCATGGGGTTCGGCTTCTGTAATCGCCTGGCATGCGAAATTCGGTGACATCGTCATCTCAAGCCTCCAGTGTTGACATGGCGTTGACGCTTTCAGCGCCGACCTCGGACCAGCCGAGGAAGTGGCCGGCAATTGCCACCGCAGGACCGCTGCGCTGTCGTGACGCGTTCCATGCGCTCACCAACCCGTCGGCGTCCTTCGACGACTCAAGCCGCCAGTACGGAATGTCGAGCGTGTCGAGCAACGGCTCAAGCATCCGGACCATCAGGCGTTTCGACGCCAACGGCGATTGCCCCAGATTGGAAAACTCGCGACCGAACTGCCCCACAAGGAAGCAAAGCGGGATTGACGAATCCAGGCCAAGCGCTCGAACGCTGTTAATGCACGCATAGAAGCCTTGGTTCTGCATCAACAGGACGGCGTTCTGGCCGCCCGCATACAAGCCCGCCGCCACTTCGACCGCCTGATCTTCCGTCGCCGTATTCGTCACCTGAATGCCAACATCGGGGGCTTCCAGCGCCTGATGTAGCGCGATCTGCAGCATGTCGGGCACGGTGACGACATGCTTGACGCCGCACTTGTGCAGACGATCCAGAATGTCGTTCGCGCTTACCGAATACTGCGCGTACTCTTTGTTCATGATTTACCTCTTTTTCTTTCAGTAGGACGACTTCGAGAGTCGTGCGCGGTTCGACATTTCACGCGATGGCTTGCGCGTCGCAATACCATCCTGAAGACCGCGCCGCTTGATGGCGACGGCGCACACCGACGACAGCACACCGGACACCGCCACGTAAGCACAGACATACCAGGGGCTACCGCCGTTCATCGTGACCAGAACAGTGGCGATGATCGGCGTGATGCCGCCCGCAGTGATGCTCGAGAACTGGTAGACGAAGGAGATGCCGGTATAGCGAACACGTGCGTCGAAGAGTTCACACAGGAATACGGCGACAGTGCCGTAGACAGCGGCGTAGAAAACACCGTAGGGAATAGCAATCGCAGCCCAGATCATCCAGGTGTGCTTCGCCATATGGGTGAAGATCCAGAATGCCGGGTACACCGACGCCGCCGTGATTATTGCCGCAACCGCATACAGGCTTGGGCGGCCGACGCGATCGGAAAGCGCACCGAAAATCGGGATGAAGACGGTCAGAACGAGCGCACCTATGCCCACGCCGACGAGCGCATCGCCACGGGACATGCCAATGTGACCGGTCAGATAGCTGATCGCGAACACGCTGAAGATGTTGAAGAACACCCCATCGATATGGCGAGCACCGAGGCCGAGTACGATGTTGCCCGGAAAGCGCTTGAGCATATCCACGAAGGGGACTTTCGCCTCACCACCTTCTGCCTTGATCTTCGCGAATTCGGGCGTTTCCATCACCCTCAGACGGATCCACATGCCGAACAGGACGAAGATGAAGGAAAGACCGAACGCGAGACGCCATCCCCATGCCATGAATTGTGCATCGGTGAGCGCGGCCGACAGCAAGGCGATAATGCCCGCCGACAGCAACACGCCAACAGACAAGCCAATCTGCGGAAGGCTCGCGTAGAAGCCGCGTCGCTCGTGCGGCGCATACTCGTAAGCCATCAGGACGGCACCGCCCCACTCACCGCCAAGACCGATCCCCTGGATGATCCGGAACAACAGGAGTAAGCCGGGAGCCCAATAGCCAATCTGGGCATAGGTGGGAATGAGGCCAATGGCTACGGTCGATACCCCCATGATCATCAGCGTGATGACCAGCATGCTCTTTCGGCCGACCTTGTCGCCGAAGTGACCGAATACAATTCCCCCAAGCGGCCGCGCGACGAAGCCTACCGCGAACGTCGCATATGCCAGCATGGTCGACGTAGCATCATCACCGGTCGGGAAGTACAGCTTATTCAACACCAGACTTGCGACTACGCCGTACAGGAAAAAGTCGTACCACTCGATGACTGCACCAATAACGCTCGCCGTGGCCACACGACGCATGGCTTTTGCATTGTTGTTCATAGTGTCTCCAATCCTCTTGGATGATTCGCGCAGCCTTTACGTGCTGCGTCGAGAACTCGACTGGCGCACTGCATGCGCCGTATCGGGCTTCTAAATCTTTATCGGTTGATACCGCAACTTGCTGCTACCAGTTCGATGTGCGCCTCCTTGTTCGTTTGGGCCGTGCTATTGATGCGAATTTCGCCGCCCGTCTCCTGACGCCCTGCGGCGACGAGGATCATGTCTGCTGCCTTCTCGGCAATCATGACGGTCGGAATATTCGTATTCCCGGAAACCAGCGTCGGCATGATGGAGCAGTCCACAACGCGAATGCCTTCGACGCCGCGCACATTCAACTGCGCGTCGACCACGGCCATCGGATCACTGTCCGGGCCCATCTTGGTCGTGCCGGACGGGTGGAAAATCGTCGTGGCGTATTCGCGACAGAACTGCAGAATCTCGTCGTCCGTACGGACATCGGGACCCGGCCGATATTCCAGTTTCATGTAGCGGGACATCGGCGCAGCCGATGCGACGCGGCGGGCGTACTTCACACCGGCCACTGTGGTTCGGCGGTCCGTTTCAGTGGAGAGATAGTTGGGCTGAATCGCCGGGGCTTGCATTGCGTCGAGCGACTTGATGCGCACGTGACCGCGAGATTCGGGACGAAGCTGGCAGATTGAATACGTGCAACCAGGGAACTCGTGCACCTGGCCTGCCGTGTTTTCTGCGGAAAGCGTCGCGAAATGGAACTGAATGTCCGGCGTCGGATTCTCGTTCGGAAGGGCACGACAGAACATGCCGCCCATGTTGATGCCAACCGCGAGCGGACCCGAGCGATTCAGCATCCATTTGAGGCCCATCCCCGCCTTGCCCCACCACGTACGCATGGCGTCATTGGTCGTGATAGGCTCGCTCACTTCGTACATCAGACGAACCTGAAGGTGATCCTGCAGGTTTTCGCCCACACCTTCCGACACGTGAACCGGCTTGATGCCATATTGACTGAGCAATTTGCTCGGGCCCACGCCAGAGAGTTGCAACAGTTGCGGCGACTGAATGGCACCAGCGCAAAGCAGCACTTCACGTTTGGCGCGGATGTCATGCAACGTGCCGAGCTTTTGGTAGCGGACGCCAATTGCGCGTTTGCCCTCGAACAGAATCAACGTCGCCTGTGCGCCGGTCTCCACGTTCAAGTTCTTGCGATGACGGATAGGCTTGAGATACGCCACCGCCGTCGAGCAGCGAAAGCCCTTGTGCGTGCTGAGCTGAAAGTACCCCACGCCCTCCTGCGGACCGCTGTTGAAGTCGTTCACGCGCGGCACGCCAAGTGATTCGGACGCGGCGATAAAGGCATCCACCAGCTTGTTGTTGGGCGGGATGCTGGTGGCATGCATGGGACCTTCCCCGCCGCGTGTTTCCGACGCCCCGAGATCGTTGGTTTCAAGCTTCCGGAAGTACGGCAGGCAATCCTTCCAGCTCCAGCCGCGATTGCCGAGAGACGCCCACTCGTCATAGTCGCGCTGTTGGCCGCGAATGTAGATCAAACCGTTGATGGAGCTGGAGCCGCCCAAGGTACGCCCGCGCGGCTGATAAATCTGGCGATTGTCGAGATTCGGCTCCGGCTCGGTATAGAAGCGCCAGTTGTAGTCGGTATGCTGCATCGTCTTCGCATAGCCGATGGGAATGTGAATCCATGGGTACTTGTCCTCGGGGCCTGCCTCCAGCAAACACACGGAATAGCGGCCATTTTCGCTAAGACGATTCGCCAGTACACACCCTGCAGAACCCGCGCCGACGATGACATAGTCGAACTCTTTCATTGCTGCTTGTCTCCACTTGTTCGAGGACTTTCCTGTGTCCTTCGATGGCATTGCGAGTCAGATTCGCGTGCCTTAGTATCTTGATAAACAGCCAAATTCGATCGCTCAAGGCATTCCAACCTTTAACCGAGAATTTGAGTCAGAATCCAAATTTTCGACCCAAAAAACGATGACGTCGACTCCGCCGAGCACTCCCGAATTCAACGCAAACTCATCCGATCACAAGCTGCTTCGGGTGCTGCGGATGCTCGAACGAATCTCCATTTCGGGCGAGCCCGCAACCATTGCGCAGATCGCCATGCGACTCGAGATTCCCAAGGCGAGCGCGGCGCGTCTGGTCGATATGCTCGTTGGCGAGCGCTTTCTGACGCGCATGCCGAATGAGCGCGGGTTAATACCAGGCCCACGCTCTACAAGCCTTGCACTGTCAACGCTGAACAACAATTCGTTCCGGCGCCTATGCCGCGCGGTGCTGAGGAGCATCGTCGATAAACTCGGAGAGACATGTAACGTTTCAGCGCTGGACGGCGACAGGGTGCTGTATCTGGAGCGCGTTGAAACGGCTGAGCCACTGCGTATGCACCTCGATCTCGGATCCCGCCACCCATTGCATTGCACTGCCGGCGGCAAGCTCTTTCTGTCGCAGATGTCCCTTCTCGAGCGCTCGGCGCTGCTGGATCGCATTCCTCTGGTCCAGGCAACGCCACGCTCGCTCACCAATCGCAGCGCGTTGGACAGTGAACTGAACCGCCTTCGCGATCTCGGCTACGGTGTCGATGCAGAAGAGTTCGTGGTCGGCATGGTTGGCGTGGCAGTACCGGTTCTGATCGGCTCACGCCGTTGCGGCATGGCATTGGTCTGCCACGCGGCATCCGCAAGGTCGAGCCTCGATCGACTCATCACACAGCTTCCGTTGCTCCGCGAAGGCGCCAAGCAACTTCAGACCCTTTTCGACGATCCATGCGCATCGCTCGCACCGGATGCGTGATCGTTACGTCGCGGTATCCGGGGGCCATGGCAGTCACCGACGCGCCTGCGCGTCGACGTCTCACGCAAATATCGGTGTGACCCCGATCATGAGCACGCTTGACTCGTCTCGATCGAATGCACGCACAATCATGACTTATGTTGCATTAATACAACGCAATACACTTTAGAGAGATCAATGCGCGAGTGTCAACCCACATCGCGCCGGGATAAACTCGCAGCAACGACTTCAAGCGCACTTCGACACACCGGTCGCTGCGACTCAGACCATATTTTGCGTTTCATTTGGGTGAGTTCGATCTCGCAGCCCCGATCATGCTGTTCAACCAGATCAAGCGCCGCACGGAGGCTTGATCTGGTCGACATCGTCAATGTCCGACGTCCGCCGCAGCCGCGCTGTCGGTCTTTCCTCGAAGCATCGCGTTGGGTGCGCGCATGCTCAATACAAATGCCGTCAGCATCAAGACTGCAATGCCGACGAATGCAACGCAGAAGGTGCTCGGCGGGAGCGCCATCGTCGTTGCAGCGCTTTCGAGAGGAGCATGGCTTTTCACCGCTTGTCCCGCCGTGTTTGCATGTAACTGATATTCGAGGTATGACCCGACGCCTGCGCCACCGAGCATGCTGCCAATGGAGCGAAGCAACAACAGCGTTCCTGTTGCGGCCCCCATGTCACCTGGCTTTGCTGCGTTCTGCACGACCATGAGGGTACCGACCGTGGTGGAACCCAGGCCCGCACCTGCCACCACCGTCAGGACGACGCTCACCGTGATCCCCAAATGGCCGAAGGCGATGGCCAACGTGCAGAATCCGACGGTCGTCAGCACGGGGCCGCCAATCAAAACGGGCTTCATTCTCCCGATCGCCTTGGCCAAACGGCCAGTTACATAGTTGCCCAGCACGTTCGCGGCAAGAAACGGGATCATGAGCAATCCTGAATCCGTGGCGTCAGCGTGGAAAATCGTCTGATAGAAGATGGGCAGAACAAAGAGAGACGCAAACACTCCCGCTGCCGACAATGTGGAAATGATCGTCGACGACACAAGACTGGCGTCGTCGAACAACCGCGGCGGGAACAGACCATCGCCACGGCGGCGTTGCTGAAACGAAAGCAGCCACAGACCGAGCACGGCAAACGAAATCAAGCCGAGCATCTTCGACGAGATCCAACCGACGGTGTTTCCACCGAGCGTCAAAATCAGCAGCAACGCACTTACTGAAATGACCATCAGCAGACTGCCAAGAGCATCGAATCTCGCCTCGCCAACACTGACAACATTCTTCGCGGGAAGCCCTCGGCGGCAGAGCGTCAGGGCGATAAGTCCCAACGGCAGATTCACCCAGAACAGCCACTTCCACGAAGCGTGATCCGCCAAGTATCCGCCGACGAGCGGGCCGGCAATCGATGCAACAGCCCACACGCCGGCAAGATAGCCTTGATAACGGCCGCGCTCACGCGGCGACACCGCGTCGGCAATGGCCGCCTGAGCCAACGACATCAAGCCACCGCCGCCGAGGCCTTGCAGCGCACGGAAAATAACGAGTTGCCAGATGCTGGTTGCGAACCCACAGACGACCGACGCAACGATGAAGATGGTCAGGGAAATTTCGAGCAGCCGACGCCGCCCGTGCACATCGGACAAACGACCATAGATAGGTGCGGAGACCGTAGATGCCAATAAATAGGCCGTCAGGATCCACGACAGATTTCGATGGTTGTGCAGATTCTGCGCGATGGCCGGGATCGCGGGAATGACAACGGTCTGGTCCAATGCAGCCAGAAAAATGCAGATGACGATGCCACTGAGGACTTTCAATACGGCCCTGTGCCGGTCTTCGGCGTGGCTTAAATCTGTGTTACTCATGGTTCGGTTGAAGTTTGCCACACACGCGGGACTCTCCCGTCGAGGCCGGATGCGGTGACTTTGAGGTAATCGATTCGATATCGATGTGAAACAGCAGAAGGACTGTCGGCATGGATCGAGCATGACCGTTCGATGGGTGGGGACAGCGCGAAGTTACGGCGCAGACGAGCGACGAACGGGACTGGATTGCTCACGTAGGCCTGCTTCGTCTCGATATTCCCCGTTCGAAAAACGAACATAGCGGCCAGCATATCTCGCCATGCGATGCTATCAGCCGGGGAAAAATATCAACATGACTGTTTCGATATCTTGAACTCCAATCTCCCCCAAAAAGGCGTCAACCATGGTTTCATCAAATTGCCGAGGCACTCTGGGAGGATCTTGATTGCTCGTTTACCGACTATTCACCGTGTGTGGCTGAGCCCGGTGATTCAGAGGGCCGTTCCACTTGTCGAGCAGACGGTAGAACTCGGCCGCAACGCGTTGCACCACCCGTCCGATGGCCACAGCCTTCGAACGGGCGGTATTGAGGCAGACGACGAACGCATTCGCGAGGAGTGCGTCAAATGTCGCCCGACTCTGAGTTGCAGCTTGCAGTGCGCTCACTTTGCTTACGTTGGCTTTCGGGAAACGCATTCATCTTCGCAGCCCCTTGTCGATTACGCCATGACGAATACATCACAGCGAGCAACAGGAAAGCCGATGCGGCGACAAATGCGGCGCTGATCGGGTGCTCCACGAACACTCGCATGTCCCCTCGCGACAGCAACAGCGCACGCCGGAAGTTCTCTTCCACCATTGGGCCAAGAACGAAGCCAAGCAGAATGGGCGCGACCGAGAACCGAAGCCACGAGAGGAGCGCCCCAATGACGCCGAAGGCAAGCACCTCCCACACCTGGAATAGGCTGTTTTGCGTGCTGAATACGCCCACCACGATGAAAAACATGGCGGACGGGAACATATACCGGTATGGAACGCGCAACAGCTTTACCCACACACCGATGAGCGGAATGTTCAGAACCATCAGCAGAATGTTACCGATCCAGAAGCTGGCGATCAGGCCCCAGAAGATATCCGGATGGTCGCTGATCAATTGCGGCCCCGGGGTGATGCCCTGAACCAGCAGTGCCCCAAGGATAAGCGCCATGACGGCGTCTCCGGGAATACCAAGGCTCATGGTCGGCACGAAATCTACCTGCGTCTTCGAGTGGGCCGATGCCTCCGGCGCAGCAACTCCCGCAATCATGCCCGTTCCGAATTTGTCTGGCGTCCTTGATATCTTTCGCTCCAGCGCATATGCGATGAAGGTCGTGATGGTCGGTCCCGTGCCCGGCATGGCGCCGAACAATGTGCCCACGCCAGTACCCCGCACCATTGGCCAGAATGCGGTCTTGAGTTCTGCCAAGCTCGGACGCATATCCCGCAGTCGCAGCTTCGCGTTGGCAGTCACCACGCGCATCCGGTTTACGTTGAGCAGGAAGTCCGCCACGCCGAACAGGCCCATGGCGATGGCCACCAGTTCAAGGCCATCACTCAGTTCCGGAATGCCCATCGTGAAACGGAAAGTCCCGCTGTTCGGGTCAGTGCCGACGATTCCGCACAGCATGCCGAAAAGGGTCATGGCCACCCCCTTCAACGGCGATCCGCGCGACATCGTGGAGCCCGCCAGCAAGCCCAGCAACATGATGGAGAACAGCTCTGCCGGGCCGAACTTGAATGCGACCGCCGTCAGCAGGGGGGAAGCAAAGATCATCACGATGATGCCCACCGACGCAGCAAAAAACGAGCAAATCATTGTAATGCCTAGCGCCGTGCCCCCCTTGCCTGCCCGGGTCATCGGGTAGCCGTCCAAGCAGGTGACCGCGTGGGGCGGATGCGAGGGAAGGTTCAGGAGAATCGCCCCGATCGCGCCGCCGTATTGCGAACCGTAGAAAATGCCCGCCAGCATCAGAATAGCCGGGACAGGGTGCATCGCGTATGTCAGCGGCATAAGAATGGAGATGGCCGAGAGTGCGCCCATGCCCGGCAGCACGCCGATCAGGTTGCCGACCAGCACTCCGAACAGCGACCAGAGTAGGTTTGAGCCCTGGAGGGCAACGCCGAAGCCAAACCAGAGGTTGTGCAATGCGGTGGAATCCATGATGCTCAAGTCCCCCATGCGAACAGCGGGAGCTGCAGTTGCAGCGCCCACGAGAACACAACAGCAGCGACGATGCACATCGCCATCGCCAGTAGCGCGGCTTGCTTGACGGTGTTGGTACGATCACCAAGCGCTGAGATGAAAACGATCGAGAAGGTCGCGGGAATGAGGCCGCCATACGTGCCGAGCAGCAGGAATGACAGTGCCCCAAGAATGATGCATGCGATGCCGCGCAAGTCCGGAAGTCCGTGCCCGTGGCCCTCTCCTGGCACCTCAGCCGCTGTGCCGTTCGCCGTGCCGGCTATCAGAATGCCAACGAAGGCTAATAATGCGCCGATCGCGACCGGGAAAAATCCCGGCCCCATGCGGCTCAATGTGCCGGTGTGGTATTGCAGGCCCGACGTCAGCGCGACAAGCCCAACCAGGGTCATCAAAGTGCCGCCAAAATGGTCCTTTTTGAAGCGTGATGTGGTATCCATCGCTTACCTCCTATATTTTGTCTCCCGACCCGTGTATGCCATCGTGGATGCACGGGCCGCGCCGTCGACTGCACCGCCGCCTTTTAGCCTGCCAACGTTGGCGCATCTGCATGCGCCAAATCCTGTGGGCTCGATTGCGGGGCCGGGGGCACGTACGGGAAACGTGCGCGCCCCTTGACGGCGACAGTACCCTCTTGATCGCCGCCACCGCGCACGTAGCGCTGCTTGTCGCCTTTGCGCACTTCGTGCGACCAGTTATCGCGCTGGCTATTGTTTTTGCTGACCGTCCAGATCAGTTCGCGCTCTGCCTGGCTTTCAAGAACACGCTGGTTAATCGCGTCAGGATCCCAGTCACTCAGCAGCGCGGCGTGCAAGTGGCGCTCGATCTCGGCCGTTTCCGGACGGCCGCTCAAGTTCTCGTGTTCCAGAGGGTCCTTTGACAAGTCGAACAACATGGGCGGATGTCCGTGCACGTATATGTACTTGAAGCTGCCTTCGCGAATCATCCGGCACGGCGCACATACGCCCATGTCACTGTACTCGGACACGACACGACCGCCGTCCTGGGCTTTCGCACCACCCGCCACGTCCGACAGGTCTACGCCGTCGAGCGGCGTGGTCACGTCTAATTTTCCGTCGTTGGCGAGCGACAGGAGTGTGGGCATCAGATCTACCAGAGACACGTTCTTCTCAACCCTGTGTCCTTTGCGAATGCCAGGCCCGCTCAAGATCAGCGGCACACGCGCCGCGCTTTCGAAGAACGTCTGCTTGAACCACATGCCTCGCTCCCCAAGCATTTCACCATGATCGCTTGTGAAAACAACGATGGAATCGTCGAGGAGGTCCGTCTCCTTGAGCAGAGCCATCAACTCGCCAACCTTGTCATCGACATAGCTCACCATCCCATAGTAGGCATGACGTGCGTTGCGCACGTGAGCGGGCGTGACCTCGATGCGGTCACGCCCGTGGGAGTAGTAAAGCCAGCGACTGTGGACGTCCAGCGCCTCGAGCGGTATAGCGCCGGTACGCGGCATATCGATGTCGTCGTGGCGGTAACGATCCCAGTGCGCCTTTGACGCTGTGTAGGGTGAATGTGGATGCGAGAACGAGACTGTCAAGAAGAACGGCCGGTCACTGGTGTCGCGCGCGAGATCGAATATCTTCTGCTTCGCGAGAAAGGCAGTTTCCTCGTCGTAGTCGAGCTGCAAACTGCGAAGACACGACCCTGACTCCACCACGGCGCGCATGCTGATGCCCGTGGGGGCATTGCGCGGTCCGGCGTTCCAGTCTGGCACCCAAGCAAAGTCGGCAGGATAGATGTCCGTATTCAGGCGCTCAGAATAGCCGTGCAACTGGTCCGGGCCGACGAAATGCATCTTCCCGCTCAGCGCTGTGCCGTACCCGAGCTTACGCAGGTAATGCAGCAGCGTAGGCTGTGCGGCAGGTAATTCACTGGCGTTGTCGAATGCTTCAATTGCGTGCGGCAACCGGCCCGTCAGCATCGAGTAGCGCGACGGTGCACAGATCGGGAAGTTGCAGTAAGCATTCTCGAAAGTCACACCGTTTTCGCCCAGTGCCGCGATATTGGGCGCTTTGACGATCCGGTTGCCATAGTTCTCGAGTGCAAAGACGGTCAGTTGGTCTGCCATCAGAAGAATAATATTGGGGCGACGCATGGCTTGTTTCCTCTGCTTATGAATTTACTCAAGGGTGATGCCAGCGGCCTTGATCAACGGACCGTAGACTTGGAGGTCGGTTTGCAACTGCTTCTGCAAATCCTCCGGGGGCGAAATGCGTGGGTCGGTGCCGCGCTGACGCAATGCATCCAATGCCTCAGGGGTACGCGCAGAGGCGAGTGCCTGCTGCAGCTTCTCGATGACGTTGGCGGGCGTGCCGGCAGGGGCCATCAGCCCATACCAAGCACTGGCTTCGTAGCCCGGCACTCCGGACTCGGCGATTGTGGGAACATTGGGCACGACCGGCGAGCGCGTGGTGCCGCCCAATCCAACCGCACGTAGCTTGCCAGACTGGATGGCACTCAACGATGCGGGCAGGTTGGTGAACATCATGGAGACGCGTCCGGCCATGACGTCCGTCACCGCCGGAGCTGCCCCCTTGTAGGTAATGTTGCGGATACGCACGCCGGCCATCGTTTTGAATTTCTCCGCAGCCAAGTGTGCCGGACTACCATTACCCGCTGACGCGTAGGTCAATTCGTCCGGATGCTGCTTTGCATAGCTGATCAGTTCTCCGACCGTTTTAGCCGGTACGGAGGGATGCACAACAAGTACGTTGGGGACATAGACCAGCAACGACACCGGGGTGAAGCTCTTGATCGGGTCGTACGGCATGTTGCGGAACAGGAACTTGTTGACCGCGTTGTTGCTGCTTCCGAGCAGCAGCGTGTAGCCGTCGGGGCGCGCTTTTGCAACATAGTCGGAGCCGATGTTCGTACCAGCGCCGGGGCGATTCTCGACGATGACCGACTGTCCGAGGCTTGCGGAAATCTTCTGGCTGACGACGCGGGCGACGAAATCGGCCACACCTCCCGGCGGCCAAGGCACAACGATCGTGACGGGCTTATCCGGCCACTTGGCCTCGTCGGCGTACGACGAGGAACTTACGGCGGCGATAACGCACATGAAACATAGGGAACACAAAGCAGTCAGGCGCGTAAACATTTTGCTGTCTCCAAGATATTTATTTGATGCACCACATGTTTTCCGACAATTGCGTAAGCAGCGAACTAATGGATCTCCTCCAGCTCAACGGCACGGGACAGAAGCGCTTGGTCGGCGAGGATCATGTCGGCCGCCTTCTCAGCGATCATGATGACGGGGGCGTTGGTGTTGCCGGAGACGATCTCGGGCATGATCGAAGCGTCGACGACGCGCAGATGTCCGATCCCCCTCACTCTTAGGCGCTCGTCGACCACCGCCATAGCATCGATACCCATCTTGCAGGTACCGGTAGGGTGGTAAATGGTCTGACTGTAGCGACGGGCCACATCGAGCAGTTCGGCGTCGGTCTGGAACTGGCCGCCCGGGACATACTCCGAGACGATGTAGGGCGCTAGTGAAGGTGCCTGAGCGATGCGGCGCGCAACCTTAATGCCGCCGATTACGACGGGATGATCGCGCTCGTCGGACAGGTACTTCGGCTGGATAGCTGGATATTCCAATGGATTGTTCGAGCGGATCTGGACATTGCCCCGGCTGTATGGACGAAGCTGACAGACCGACGAAGTGAAAGCCGAAAACGGGTGCGCGCCGTCGCCAGGCTTGTCCGCACTCAACGGCTGCATGTGGAACTGAATGTCTGGGCGCTCCACGTTCGGCCCCGAACGAGTAAAGATGGCAACTTGGCTTGCGGCCAACGTTAACGGACCGGTTCGCGAGAGCGCATATTGCAAACCGATCCAAGCTTTGCGAATCGGGTTGTTCACCTCGTCGTTGAGGGTGCGCTCGCGCGTCTTGAATACGAGTCGAACCTGGAGGTGATCCTGCAGGTTCTCGCCGACGCCAGGTAACGCGTGGCGGACAACCACGCCCGCGCTGCGCAACACCTCAATCGGGCCCACCCCCGACTGTTGCAGTATCTGCGGGGAACCGATTGCGCCCGCGCTCAGGATGACTTCCGCGTTGGCGCGGGCCTGCCTCACCTGTCCGGCGCTGATGTACTCTACCCCGACGGCACGCTTGCCTTCGAACAGGACGCGCGTGGTTTGCGCGCCAGTTTCGACGATGAGGTTGGGACGATTGCGCGCCGGCTTCAGAAATCCCTTGGCCGTACTCCAGCGCAGCCCTTTGTAGGCCGTTTGCTGGAAATACCCAACGCCCTCTTGGCTGACACCGTTGTAGTCGTCGTTGAAGGGAATACCAATGTCGCGCGCAGCAGCGATAAACCGCTCGGCGATACGCCGACGCAACCGGAGGTCGGAGACCTTCAGCAGCCCGCCTACGCCGTGATACTCGTTTGCGCCGCGCTCCTGATCCTCC